>JAFXLR010000124.1 GCA_017531065.1 Bacilli bacterium | reverse complement strand
CATAGGCTTCCTCGAACTCCTTGAGGATGAAACGAAGTTCGAAAATGCTCTTCATCGTCTTAAGGGGATTGACCTTATAAAGCTCGTCGCGATGGGCGTTAAGGATATTGAACGCTTGCTTGGCGTCGCCTTTGGCGAGGTAGGCCGAGGCACGATAAGAAAGTCCCGCTGGCGAAAGGTCGCCTTCGGTGAGGGAAAGGAGGAGATCGTATTCCTTCTTTTCAAGCAGGGTCTTGTAGTTGTCCATGGCTAATATTTTAGCGAGAAAGTGCGCGTATCTCCATAAAGATTGCCTTTTTGGAATAAAACATTAAAATTGTCGAAGTATGAGAAAACGTATCTTGCTACCTCTTTTCTTTTTTGTCACTCTCGGGAGCTGCGCGAATGGGAACAACGCTTCCCCTGTCAAAGCAGGAATCGACCGTGAGTTGGCCCTAAAGAAACTCAAAAACTACAATCAGATCGTCAATCTCGCTGACCACGAGGCCCCAAAGACCCTGGTCCTCGAATCGAAAGTCGACGAGTTCGTTTTCCATGAGAACACGGTCAGGAATAGCAAGATCAACCTCTATATCGACACCCGCTACGCGGCAAACCTTGAGAAAGAGATATTCCCTTACGCCCACCTTGTCATCATCGGCGAGGATGAGCAAGCCAAGCTCTACGGCTACGAGAGCTGGGTTTTCGTAGAGGCGAGAAGCACAGGTTCGGTCGTCAATATCTACGAAAGAGGCACCGAATTCAAAACGAACATTAGAAGAGAATACGTCTTCCAAAGCAAAAGAGACTGGATCGACAAAGCCTCTGATTGCCTAACCATCATGGATGACGAGATTCATGATAGCGCACACAGGGTCCATTCCCTCATTGAAGGAAAAGGAAAAGCCGATGCCATCGTGAGCGAAGCCTATGATGAGCCTTCTGCCGGCGCTTTGACCGGCACCATCTCCTTCCTCAACGATAGCCTTGCCACCGAAGAGCTCTCCTTCAAATTCGAGAACTATATCCTTCAGTCTTATAAACACAAAAAAGGCAAAAAAACCAACGAGAGCGAGGCAAAATGGGATGTCGAAAGCATTGCGAAAGACACGCCAGAGCCTGCATTATTCACCCTTCAAAACGAAGGCGAAGCGACAAAAGCTATTCGTTAAAAGCATCTTTAGCGGCCTCAATCAGGTCGCTAAATTTTTTTAATGTGTAATCTGGTTTTGAGCAGCTGCCGAAACCATAGGATGCGAAAGCGAACCTATATCCGGCTTTGTGGGTCTCTTCCTCGTCATAGAGGGTATCCCCCACATACATCGCGTTTTCGTAGCCGCCTCTTTTGACCAAAAGACGGAGGTTCTCGCTTTTGCTAAGGAGGTTCTCGCCCCAACAGATGTGGTCTTTGAAAAGATGTCCGAGTTTGCTTCCAGCCAAGAAAGCTTCGATGTAACCGACCTGGCAGTTGCTTAGGACAAGGAGATCATATTCTTTGGATAACGCTTTGAGGGTTTCTTCCACTCCCTCAAAAAGCATTCCAGGATGGGTATAAAGATAATTGTTCTCAAAGAGAAGGGATTCCTTAAGGAGGGCGCTTGCCTCTTCCTCAGGCATCGGAGGGAAAAGCCTTTTTGGGAATTCGCTCATCGGAAGGCCCATGCATGGCTTGATCTGCTCTTTGGCCACATGGAAATGATACTTGCTTTTCATGCCGACGATGTCCCAGGCTTCGGCGACTGGGCCAGTCGAATCCCAGAGGGTTCCATCGATGTCGAAGACTAACGCTTTTTTCATGGGCTAATTATTGTCATATTTTCCAAAAAAATCCAACAAAGTGAGCAAAAGGCGCTATAATGAAGTTACTTTTGAAAGCATATTTCAGGCATTTGCACATATTGCGAATTAAAATACAAACGACTTAGGAGGTTTTTTGCGTATGAGAACTGAGAAAATGAGGTTAGACAACATCGAGAAAGTCTACAACGCCACCATCAGGCTTTTCATGAAGAACAACGTCATGAATACCACGCTTCAGATGATCGCGGCCGAAGCGGGCGTCTCCACTCGTTCGATCGTCAATTATTTCAAGACCAGAGAGAACCTTCTTCTCGCCGTCCACCAAAGATATGTCGACAGCGCCTTAAAAGAATTCGCCAAATACTGCGACACCGAGGAATACAAATCACTTAGTGGCCGCGAGCAAATCCTCTCAATCACAAGGCATGTCCTTGGTTTCGTCCCTGGCTACTACGTCCACATCTACGCGATGAGAGAAATCTCTGTCGCCGTGACTGCTGCCGGCATCACCGATGACAAGAGATTCATCAACGAGGCCATCGACTTTGTCTTCCAACCAGCGAAAGTCGCGATGAAGAAAGGCCTTGAAGACGGCTCGATCAAACTCGCTAGAGGCTATAACGAAGACAATCTCAAGATGTTCATCGTCGTCCTCCGTGGCATCTTCGAAGAATACGCCGAGATCCTTAAATCCAATAACGAGGAAGGAATCAAAACCGTTACCAACGCGATCGAGACCCTCTACCAATACCTCGACGCCATCCTCAAAGGAGAAATCAAGAAATAACAAAAAAACACCCGGTACATCGGGTGTTTTTCTTTTACTAGAACGACAACTTATTCGCAGCCTCTTCTTTGTATTTGAGAGGCTCTTTTAAGTTAATGATCCTCGCCTCAGGATAGAGCTTGGAGATTTTTTTGCTCGCTCCTTTTGAGGTGCCTGAACCACTATATAGGACAAAGGTGACTTTCTTTCCTTCGAGCTTAAGTTCCTTAAGAAGGCTATTCGTTGGGGTGGCAAAACGCGCATTCCAGATTGGCGAACCGATATAAATCTCATCATAGAGTTCTGGGTTGACCGCGAGCTCTTTGATTTTTGGGCTCATGCCGACTGTGGCTTTGAAGCCCCCTACGATCATTGAAAAGAAAAAGGATTTAGGTATCGGGTTCTTGATGGTTTCGACCTTCTCGATCTCGAAGCCTTTTTCTTTGAGGATGCTAGCGACTAAATCACCGTTCCCGGTGCGGGAATAATATATGAAGAGCCTTTTCATATTCTTATGATATCAATAAACGCTGATGCGCAAGAAACAAAAAACTGTTGATGCGATTATCAACAGTCAGGGTTTGGTTTGGCGCGCTCGAGGCGACTCGAACGCCTGACCCACAGCTTAGAAGGCTGTTGCTCTATCCAACTGAGCTACGAGCGCGTGCCGAGACATTATAATACACCAAAGGTGATTTTGGGCAACCTTTTTATAGAGTTTTGAGTTTTTCGAGGAGGCTTATGGCCACTTCGTGAGGCAAAAGCTGCTCAAGCTCCGATAATGAGGCATTTTTGAGGGAATCAATTGTTGGGTAATTCTTTCGCAAAATCTCTTTCCTCTTCTCCCCTAATCCTTTGACGTCGTCGAAGACGCTTTGCTTCATCTTCTTGCTTCTTTCCTTCTTGTGGAAGGAGATGGCGAACCTATGGACTTCATCCTGCATCCTCATAAGAAGGAAGAAAAGAGGAGAGGTCGCGCTTAAAGGATAGGTGTTCCCATCTTTGTCGATGATGCCTTCTGTTTGGTGTTTGTCGTTCTTGTATAAGCCATAGACCGGAATATCCACCTCAATTGAATTCAAGGCTTCTAATGTAGCGTGGACCTGGGTTAAACCGCCATCGGTAAGAATAAGGTCAGGATAGGAAAGGTTCTCTTCTTTGAGCCTTTTGTATCTTCTTGTGACGACTTCGACCATCGAATGGTAATCGTCCCCAGCGTTCTCTTCGTCGAGGTGGAATTTGCGGTACATCCCTTTGGCAGGCTCGCCATTGATATAGCAAACCATCGCCCCTACTGGAGAAGAGCCTTGGAGATGGGAATTGTCGAAAAGCTCGATGCGGAATGGGGTTTTGATATGAAGGATGTCGCCAAGCTCTTCTAAAAGGGCCTCATTATCATCCTCTAATCTGGCCGACATGAAGTGAGCGTCGAGCCCTTGTCTTGCGTTAAGCGAGGCCATATCGAGAAGTTCATAAAGCCTCCCCTCCTTGGGAGAGACGATCTTCGTATCGGGATAAATAGGAAGGAAATCCTCGGCAAAACCGCTGATATTACAGACGATTTCGCTTGGAAGATCATTATTCTGGTAATAGCCTTCGATGAGTTCGGTAGCCTGTTCATGAGGCTCGCCGAAAGACTGGACGACGATGTTCTTTTTGCCAAGTAGTCTCCCTCCCCTGATTGTGAGGATCGAAAGGCCAAGATAGGAATCCCTTGTGGCATAGGCGAAAACATCGCGGTTCGTTTTGTCGGTCGAGGCTTCGACGGATTGCTTCGCGACGGTCCTTTCTAAAGAATCGATGCTGCTTTTGTAGAAGGCGGCATCCTCAAAACGAAGCTCTTCTGAGGCTTTGAGCATCTTCTCTTTGAGTTCTTTCTTGATTGGTTCGATATTTCCTTCAAGAAGGGACTTGATGCTTTCATAGAGGCCTTTGTAGGTCTCCTCTGGTATGTCTTTCTCACATGGGCCAAGGCACTGGCCAAGATGGTAATAAAGGCAGATCTTCTTCCCTAAGGTCTTGCATTTCCTCGTCGGATAGAGGGAATTGATGAGGTCGATGGTCTTATAAGCGTCGCTCGAATTCGGGAAAGGGCCGAAATAATAGTACTTTTTGTCATCGGCGCGTCTTGCGATTTTGAGGAAGGCGTCTTTCCTTCTTAAAGCGATATAAGGGTAATGCGAATCGTCCATCAACATGATGTTGTACCGAGGGTAATGCGTTTGGATGAGGTTCATCTCGAGGATAAAGGCCTCTTTCTCACTGTGGACGATGATGAAGTCGAAATGGTCGACGTGGGTGACCATGGCGAAAACCTTGCCGCTTTGTGGGCGAAGGAAATATTGGGATACCCTGTTCTTGAGGTTCTTTGCCTTACCGACGTAGATGATCTTGTCGCTAGCGTCTTTCATGAGGTAAACGCCAGGTTTGGTCGGAAGAAGCGAGATTTGGGTTTTGAGCTTTTTGCTAAGTTCCATCCGCTTTATTTAAGGTGGACGATGGTCGCTCCGCCCCCTCCTTCTTCACCACTCGCCCCTTCATAAGAGGCAACGATGTTCTTATGGGTTTCGCAATATGTTCTAGTGAGGTTACGGAGAGCGCCGCTTCCCCAGCCATGGATGATTCTGACTCTCTTGTAGTGACGGATGAGACATTCATCGATGTACTTTTCTAAAGAGAGTTTGGCCTCATCGATATGCTGGCCGATGATATTGAGTTCAAGAGGGACGCTGGCTCTATTCGTGATGTCATCGATTCTAAGAGCAGAGGTCTCTTTCTTCTCAATCTTAGGTTCTTCCACTCGGACAGCCTGGTCTTTCTTTGCGTGCAAAGTGAGTCCTTCTCTCGTGACGATGGTGATTTTATTGCCGTTTAGTTCTTTGAGACGACCTTGGACGAATAAGGATGGGATGGCCACATAATCCCCAACGGAAAGAGGGCCATCGAATGTCTCTTTTTTGACTTCTTCTTGGAGGTCCTCGAGCTTCTTTTTGGCTTTGATGACTTCGTGGAGTTTGACGTCAGAGTGTTGAACGCTCTTAAGGAGTTCATCCATCTTCTCTTCGTAATCGCCAAGCATCGCGTTCTTTTTGGCTTCGACGTCGCTAAGGAAATTCTCTTCGCGTTTAGCTAAAGCGGCTTCCTTTGATTTGAGGGCTTTGGCTTCCCCTTCCACTTTGGTTCTTTCGAT
>JAFXLR010000123.1 GCA_017531065.1 Bacilli bacterium | reverse complement strand
TCCGCTATAATTAACGGTAATCGTATTGCCGAAATTCGCGGTGTTAGAAGAGAAACTCCAGTGAGACGCATCATGTGTGCCACTTGCCATCTCTACGTCGAAGGCGGCTGCAACGTTCAATTCGCCCTCAACCCAAATTCCAGTGAGTACTTCTTAATTGAGGTCAACCCACGTGTCTCCCGTTCCTCCGCTTTAGCATCTAAAGCTTCTGGTTACCCAATCGCCAGAGTCACCGCCAAGATTGCTCTTGGCATGGAGCTTAGCGAAATCCCAGTCGCTGGTGGAACTGCTGCCACTGAGCCATCCTTTGATTACGTCGTCGCCAAATTCCCTCGCTTCCCATTCGACAAGTTCACCAGCGCATCCAACGAGCTTGGAACCCAGATGAAAGCCACCGGCGAAGTCATGGGTATCGGAACCACTCTCGAAGAATGCGTCCTAAAATCCATCAGATCCCTTGAGATTGGCGCTTGCCATCTCCACAATAAGATCTTTGATGGAGTTTCAACCGAAGAACTCAAGAAACACATCAGCACCTTCAAGAGCGACAACGTCTTCGCTATCTGCGAGCTCTTAAGAAGAGGCGTCAGCGTCGACGAATTATTCAAAATCACCGCCATAACCCCATTATTCTTGGAGTCTTTCAAGAAAATCGTCGATATGGAAAAAGAGATTGCCGCTAAGCCAGGCGACCTTGAGATTCTCAAAGCCGCTAAGGTCATGGGCTTCTCTGACAAATACATCGCCAAGCTTTGGAAAGAGAAAGAACTCGATGTCTATAACAAGAGAATCGAAAACAATATCATCCCAACCTTCAAGATGGTCGATACCCTCCACACCGGAGAATATATCGCCTACCTCTACTCCACCTATCAGAACCTCGTTAATCCAGCCTTCAAGAACGAATCCCGCTTAACGAATAAGAAGAAGATCGTCGTTCTTGGCGCTGGCCCAATCAGAATTGGCCAGGGCGTTGAGTTCGACTACTCCACCGTCCACGCCGTTCAGACCATCAAACGCGCTGGATACGAAGCCATCATCATCAATAACAACCCAGAAACCGTCTCCACCGACTACACCACCGCTGATAAGCTTTACTTTGAGCCTCTCACCGTGGAAGATGTCATGGCTATCATCAACTACGAGAAACCAGAAGGCGTCATCGCTTGCTTAGGCGGACAGACCGCTATCAACTTAGCGGATCCTCTTGCCGCTCGTGGCGTTAAGATCATCGGCACCGATTGCGAAGCCATCGACAAAGCCGAAGATAGAGACCTCTTCGAGAAGGTTTGCAAATCCCTTAACATCCCTCAGCCAGACGGAACCGCTGTTACCTCGATCCCAGAAGGCATCAAAGCCGCTTCGAGAATCGGATACCCAGTCCTTGTTAGACCATCCTTCGTTCTCGGTGGCCGAGCCATGCAGATCGTCAATGACGAGAACGGCTTAAAGCACTACCTCAAGACCGCTGTCGAAATCGATGAAGACAAACCAGTCCTCGTTGACAAATACATCGTCGGCAAGGAAGTTGAGGTCGACGCTATCTGCGACGGCATCGACGTCTTTGTCCCAGGCATCATGGAACTTGTCGAAAGAACCGGCATCCACTCTGGCGACTCCATCTCCGTCTACCCATCCTTCTCTATCAGCGACAAGGTCAAAGGCATCATCCTTAGCTATGCTAAACAGTTAGGTCTTGGCATTGGCATCAAAGGCTTATACAACATCCAGTTCATCGTCGACAAGGATGAGAAAGTCTACATCATCGAGGTCAACCCTCGTTCATCAAGAACCGTCCCATTCCTTTCTAAGGCTACCGGATACTCTTTAGCCGATATTGCTACCGAAGTCATCCTTGGTAAGAGCCTTAAGGAACAAGGCATCTTCGGAATCTACCCAGAAGAGAAGAAGAGATACTACGTCAAAGTCCCAGTATTCAGCTTCAACAAGATCAAAGGTCTTGACGCTTATCTCTCCCCAGAAATGAAATCCACTGGCGAAGCCATCGGTTATGATGACAAACTTAATAGAGCCCTCTACAAAGCCTTACAGGCTGCTGGAACCAAACTCCAGAACTACGGAACCGTCTTCGTCACCATCACTGATGAAGATAAGGAAGAGGCTCTCCCACTCATCAAGAGATTCTATGACCTCGGCTTCAACATCGAGGCCACCAGCGGAACCGCCTCCTTCTTAAAGGAACACGGCATCAGAACCCATGTCCTTAAGAAGATCAAAGAAGGCAGCACCGAGATCCGCGACTCCATCAGACAAGGACATATCGCCTACGTCATCAACACTGCCAAAGTCGGTGAAAAGGCCTCCGAATCCGATGGCTACCAAATCAGAAAGTACGCGATTGAGAGCAACGTCACGATGTTCACCTCCCTTGACACCGTGAGAGTTCTCCTCGACGTCTTAGAGGAAACCACCATCACCATTTCCACCATCGATGCCTAAGGAAGTAGCAATGAAGAGAAGCTTATTTGAAATCGAAAAGAACATCCCTCTCACGAAAGATGTTTTTGAGATGGTCTTAAATGGAGATACCTCGGGTATCACCAATGCGGGCCAATTCGTCAACATCCTTCTTGATGGCTATTATCTTAGAAGACCTATCTCCGTCTGCGATTATGACGAAGGTAGCCTCACCCTCATCTACAAAGTCGTCGGCAAAGGCACCAAAGCCATGAGCGAGATGCCTGTTGGCACGAACCTTGACCTCCTTGTCGGGCTTGGCAACGGTTATGACTTATCAAAAGCGGGCGACCATCCTCTCCTCATCGGAGGAGGCGTTGGAGTCCCGCCTATCTATAACCTTGCGACGAAGCTCGTGAAGGAAGGCAAAAAAGTCTCGGTTATCCTTGGATTCAACAAAAAAGAAGAGGTTTTTGCCGAGGATTCTTTCAAAAAACTCGGATGTGACGTTACTGTCACAACCGTTGATGGCTCTTACGGAACAAAGGGCTTTGTCACGAGTGCCCTCCCAAGCAGCTATTCATATTTCTACACCTGCGGCCCAGAGCCAATGCTCAAGGCCGTCTATAACGCGACCACGACCGAAGGGGAATTCTCCTTCGAGAGAAGAATGGGATGCGGATTCGGAGCCTGCATGGGTTGCTCCTGCAAAACCATCACCGGCTACAAGCGCATCTGCAAAGAAGGCCCAGTCCTAAGGAAGGAGGAAATCCTATGGGAGAAATAGACACCAAGATCAACCTTCTCGGAATCGAGATCGATAATCCAATCATCCCAGCCTCTGGAACCTATGGATTTGGCTATGAGTTCGCTGAACTCTATGACATCAACATGCTCGGCACCTTCTCATTCAAAGGAACCACCGCCGAACCAAGATTTGGAAACCCAACGCCTCGTATTGCTGAGTGCCCAAGCGGTATGATTAACTGCATCGGCCTACAAAACCCAGGCATTGAGAAAGTCATCAGCGAAGAACTTCCTAAGTTAGCGAAAGTCTTCCATAAGCCAGTCATGGCCAACATCTCCGGCTTCTCTTTAGAAGAATATGTCTCTAACTGCGAGAAGATCGACAAAGTCGATATGGTCGGTTGGATTGAGCTCAATGTCTCTTGTCCAAACGTCCATGGCGGAGGACTTGCCTTCGGAACCGATCCTGACAACGTGAGAAACGTCGTCAAGGCCGTTAAGAAGGTCATCCATAAACCACTCATCGTCAAACTCTCGCCTAATGTCACCGACATCGTCGCGATTGCGAAGGCCGCTGAAGAAGGCGGAGCGGACGGCATCTCCCTCATCAACTCCTTGATGGGACTTAGAATCGACCTCAAGACTGGGGAACCAATCCTTGGCATCAAGACCGGAGGCCTCTCTGGACCTGCCGTCTTCCCTGTCGCCCTTAGATGCGTCTATCAGG
>JAFXLR010000122.1 GCA_017531065.1 Bacilli bacterium | reverse complement strand
TGCTTCCCGCCGTCGATGCCCGTTACGACGAGAAGTTCGTGGTGCCCCGTGAGGTCTATGCCCAGATAGAGGAGGGTATGGACGAGGTGGACTTCTTCCTTTGCTTCTTCAAGTGATGCTGGTTCGGAAGAGGTTTGTGGCTGTTGGTTGCCTGTACATGCGCCTAAGCAAAGCAAAGCGCCTAAACCTAAAGCAAAAGGAAATTTTTTCATAGTGTTCTCCAAAATTAACCTAAATTATAGGGAGGTGTTTCTAGGAATTGTACACAAAGTCAAAACTTTGTTAGCAAAACTACGGTCTCAACGTGATAGTTCCGGCCAAATTCATCTACTGGCTGGACTTTTTCGACTTTGTATTTCGATTTAAGAACCTTTAAGTCCCTTGCGAGCGTTAATGGGTTGCAAGAAACATAAACAATCTTCTTAGGACCAAGCGCGAGAGCAGCGCTTAAGAACTTTGGTGTAGATCCTTTCCTTGGAGGATCCATGAAAAGGACATCGAGGTGTTCTTTCCTCTTCGCCATCCTAAGAATGAACGCAGTAGCGTCGTCCTGATAGGCTTCAAAGTTATTGATGTGGTTCGCCTTAGCGTTCTTGATCGCGTCCTTAACCGCTTCTTCAACAAGTTCAACCGAGATGACTTTCTTGGCTCTCTTTGAAGCGATGAGGCCAATCGTTCCAATTCCTGAATAAGCATCCAAAACAACGTCTTCTTTGCCTATTTCCGCGAAATCCATAGCGGTTTTGTACAGGATTTCCGTCATTACAGGGTTGGTTTGATAGAAACTCGCGGCAGAGATCTTGAACTTGATTCCACACAAGGAGTCCTCAATGAATCCAGGTCCGTATAAGGTCATGTAGCGTTCGCCTAAGATAACGTTCGTCCTTTGTCCGTTAACGTTCTGGACAAGGGTTGTTATTTCAGGAATCTCTTTCTGAATGAGGGTAATGAGATTTGGTTTCCTTGGTATGAAGGTTTCTTTGGTGACGAGAACGAGCATGACTTCCTTCTTGTAGTAGGAGGTTCTAATCATCGCGTAACGGATGGATCCGGTTTCGCTTATCTCGTCATATGGTTCGATTCCCAAACGGTTAAAGATGTCGTTGAGCTTTTCGAGTATTCTCTGGGCTCTAGCGTCCTCGATGAAACACTCTTTCCTTGGGACTATCGCATGGGTTCCTTCTTTATAAAAACCATAAATGGTTTTTCCTTTGTCGTCTTTACCAAAAGGAACTTGTATTTTGTTGCGGTAGTTGATTGGGTTTTCCATGCCTAAAGTAGGCAAAACCTCAACATCGATTTCGCCATATCTCTTTAGTTGGTCAGCAACTTTTCTGCGTTTGTATTCAAGCTCGGCTTTGTATGCGTATTTCTGGAAGACGCATCCACCACAAGCGGAAGAGACTTTGCATAAAGGCTCAATGCGATCAGGAGAGAAAACAGAAAGCTTCTTCAACCTTCCGAAGTGTTGACCGTTACGTTTGTATTCAATCTCCACTTCCCCTTCATCGCCTGGGAACATAGCAGGAACGAAAACAACAAGGCCGTCTAACTTGCAGACTCCTTTGCCTTCGATGCTTAGGTCAACGCACTTCAGGTTATAGGTTTTGTGAAGAACTGATTCGGTCATCTAAATATAGTTTTGCAGGCGAAATATCAAAATATCCCCTACAAAAATCAGCTAGATTAAGCAGCGGCTTTCTCTTTTGGAGCAGCCATTAAGTCTTTGATGAACTGGACTTCTGCTTCAACATCAAGACGTGAGAAGAGCTGATCTCCCTTAACGACTTTCTGTCCACCGAGAACACCGATCTTGGTCGCGGTCTCATAGTTTCTCATTGAAGGATCAACACCAAGCTGGTCGAAGATCTTCTCGGACTTGGTGACAAGGATTGGGCTAAGGAGTTCGCCAGCAAGGAAGATGACGTTGGCGAGGTGTGACATGCAGCTAGCAAGCTCTTCGGCTTTGGCTGGGTCTTTGGCAAGCGCCCATGGGGCAGATTCCTCAATGTATTTGTTGGCCGCGCTGACGAGGTCCATAACTGCGGCATAGGATTCGGTAACCTTGAGTTCGTCGCTAAGTACTTCGTAGGCCTTGATGGTCTTCTCAGCGGTTTCTCTGAGATTCTTATCGAGGTCATTAAGCTCGCCCTTATAGGCTGGGATAACGCCATCGAAGTATTTGTTGATCATGGAAACGCTACGGTTGAGAAGGTTTCCAAGATTGTTGGCAAGGTCGGCATTGAGTCTTTCGACGAATTGTTCTGGGGTGAATTGTCCATCCTGGCCGAAGATGATTTCTCTAGCGAGGTAATAACGGACGGCATCAACGCCAAAACGATCAACAAGAGGTGGAACAGGGATAACGTTGCCCTTACTCTTGCTCATCTTGCCGTCTTTCATCATCATGAGGCCATGAACAAAGACTCTGTTTGGCTGACGGAGATTGAGGGCCTTTAAGAACATCGGCCAGTAAATGGTATGGAATCTTGTGATATCAGCACCAATGACGTGAACAATCTCGGTTTCTGGGTCATTCCAGAACTTCTGGAACTTGGAATCGTCTTCCTGAAGATATCCGAGAGCGGAAATATAGTTTGTGAGAGCGTCTAACCAGACATAGATGACGTGGCCTTCTGCTTCCTTGACTGGGATACCCCAATCGAAGGTGGTTCTTGTGATGCAAAGATCATTGAGACCAGGCTTGATGAAGTTGTTGACCATCTCGGCTTTGCGGCCTTCTGGAGTGATGAATGTCGGATTCTCGTCATAGAGTTTGAGAAGATCGTCGACATATTTGCTACATCTGAAGAAATAGGATGGTTCCTCTTTCTCCGCTACTGGACGTCCACATTCTGGGCAGATATGTTCTGGGCCAACCTGGGTTTCGGTCCAATATGATTCTTCGTGGACGCAATACCAGCCTTTATAAGCGCCAAGGTAAGCGTCGTCGTTTTGAATGAACGAAGAGAAGATCTTCTTAACGGTTTCGTAGTGACGTGGCTGGGTGGTTCTGATGAAGTCGTCATTGGAAATGCACATGGTATTCCAAAGGCTAGTGAATTTGACGGCAACCTCATCGACGAAAGCCTGTGGGGTGACGCCTTTAGCTTCGGCGTTTTCCTGAATCTTTTCACCGTGCTCGTCTAAACCAGTGAGGAAATAAGTCTCAAACCCCCTCATTCGTTTTCCGCGGGCGATGATGTCGCAGAGCGTGGTGCAGTAAGCGTGTCCAAGATGTGGGGATGCGCTTGGATAGTAGATAGGAGTTGTTATGTAGAACTTTTTACTCATGGCTAATGGAACCTCCTCGCATTTATAAATGCGATCTTTGTAATCATAACATAGTTTTGTTTAATTAAAACAAAAGCCCTTCCTTTTAAGGCAAAACAGGCAACAAAAAAGACCTCATAATGAGGTCTTAATTTTGCTTTTGTTAGCTTATTTCTTGGCAGCTTCAGCCTTGGCAAGTTTCTTGTTGAACTTGTCGATACGGCCGTCGACAGCAGCGCTTCTTTGTTTGCCAGTGTAGAATGGGTGGCAATTTGCGCAGGTTTCAACCTTAAGCTCGGTTCCGAGGGTTGAGCCAGTGGTGAAGGTGGTTCCGCAGCTGATGCAGGTGACCTTGCACTCGTGATACTTTGGGTGGATGTCTTTCTTCATTTCTTTACTCCTTTCGCCTTGGCACTTACTTTTGCCAAAGAGAGTTCGCGTCTAATCATACGCGAGGGAACTTGCTTTCGCAAGTAAAAAGTATGGCTAATTGTAAAGATAGGTTTGGAAGCCTATTCTTCCTTCTCGAGGTTAACCCCATTACTTTCGATGGGCTGTGGTTTATTGGCGACAATTCTTTGTCTGATAAACATAGTAAGTCCGGTGGCAATTTCCACTATTGCAAGCGCAATCGATGGGGCGGTTCCTGCCACTGCATACCAAACATTGAGGCTGTTGTTTTCGACGTAAGCGACGATCGCTTTTCCTAAAACAATGCCCGAGGTGAAAAGCATGGCGGCAAACAAAACCATTAAGAGCCAAGGATAGATGTTCTCCTCTATCTCTTTTGGTTTTCCAATGACAAGGAGCTGAAATAAAAGCATGACTCCAAGGGAAAGAATGGCGTACATAAATGGCAAGAACGATTTGTCATAGGCTGTAGCCATATCGATGTATGGGGCTAATGCAACGGTCACGGAGTTAAGCAAAAACAAAGAGGCCGCTACAACAAAAACGGCATAACTGGCAATTCTTCTAATAATCTTCAAAGCTTCCATAATTAATCCTTCACGAGTTCAATCTCGTCGTTTGGCCTCATAAGCATCGCCATTGGGGCAGTAACCATCATAGCTTGTCGGTAGTCCCAAGTCATTCCCGGTTTCATATGCATTGGGATCATATGCTTAGGGTTGATGGCAATGGCCGCTTTCGTGGCGTCTTGAGGCGTCATTGTGTATGTCCCGTCGATAGGCAAAAGAGCGTAGTCGATGTTCTCGTTTTTGAGATCCTCCATCTCAGGGATAAAGTCAGTGTCTCCAGCGTGATAGATTTTGACCCCATCAACCTCGATTACGTAACCCACGCATTCAGACTTATTGTGGTGAGAGTTGTAAGCAGGAACAGCTTTGATTTTTAGACCCTTGGATTCAAAGGTGTGGTAGACCCCGTCAGTGAGAGCGTCCTTGGATCTGATGATGTATCCGCCAGGGTTAAAAGTGATGAGCTCGGTGTTGTTGTGATCGTAGTGTTCATGGGTAATCAAAACAAGGTCTGCAGGGGTCTTGTAACCTAGCCCACAAAAAGGGTCAATGAAAACAACTTTTCCTTCGTGTGTTGTAAGACGGAAAGAAGCGTGTCCTTGATAAAAAAGCTTTGCCATAGATCAACCTCCAGAGACACAGAACACAACAAAGTGCTGGTTCCAATAAATTTTACGATTAGTGATAGCAATAGACAATAAAACTAATAAGAATCGATGCAATCGAAAGAATAATTCCATTTTTCGCGTTTTTACCTATTTTTTAGGTATGAATATTACGCGAATAAATAACGCCATATTCGACACTGAATCCATTCATAAAAATGGCAATTTGAAGCTGTTTTTATGAAGATTGAGCGTTCGTCCGTCGAAATAGCCACTTTCCTAAAATAGTAAATGGCAGTCATGAAAACTTTTTACCTTTTTTATAGGTTATGATATATTAAGGCCATGGCACATGTTTCTCTTAACAACAATAAAACCGGAAAGAAATATACCAGTCCTGATACAGAGACTCGTTTACTCAAAGAAGCTTACCAAATAGAAGACTTTAACAGGCGAGTAAAATCAGGCGAGGTTTTGCGTTATGCCAACGGTATGTACTACGTTCCTGGAGAAGGCATCCCAGAGTCCTCTGAAGCTATTGCTCTTCGTTACATCTCGAACGATAGAGAGGTGTATGGCTTTTACACAGGAGACTGTTTCCTCAAGTCCATTAACGGCGTAAATATTTCCGTCAATGATAAAATCGAAATAATGACAAACAAGGCCACCAGCGGCAAGAAAAAACTCTATATGTTTGGGAAGCGTTTTATCCTTAGAAAACCATACTATCCTATAGATAAAAACAACGTCTCATTGAACGCCTTCTTGACCTATATAACAATGACTCCGCTCTTCAAAATAAAGCAAAATTATTCAATCTTAGCCGACTATGTTAAGAAGGCTCATTTGGCGGCAAATGACGTCATAGAAATGGCGCCTCATTTCCCGGCGAAAACCGCTTCGAAACTCCTAGCATCGGACCTCTACAGATCCCTTTGGAAGCATTAAAAAACAGGCTCAACGCGAGCCTGTTTTTCTTTGTTGTTAGAGGTAATTATTTCTTCTCTCCGAGATCTAAATCTCCGTATTCTGAGAAGTCCCAATCTTTGTGCTTAGCAATAACGGTTTTTAGGGCTTCTCTCATAAGATATTCTTCGGCAGAACGCTTATCCTCACCGGAGTTTTTAATGGCGATCTCGGCTTTATCCATAGCAAGCTTGGTTTCGCCTTCGGATTCCTCGACTAAACCACTAATAAGGATATAGGCTCTGACGGCTGGTCCGGTGCTCAAGCTAGCGATGAATTTCTTTTCTTCAAGCTTGAGGGAAATATATTCCTCTTTAGCCTCCTCAAGTGGGTTTAAATAGAGGTGAAGTGCCATCTTTTGAGCGACAGCATTGAGGTAGGTTTTGCTACTGACTGAGTTTTTGCTGTTGATCGTGAATTCGTTGATTCTTAAGGCTTCCTCGTAGTTTTTCTCATTTAAAGCCTTGTATAAAGCAACATCGTTAAGCTTAACGGTGAAGTCAGTGACGGATTCGTAAATCTGGGTTTCACCAACCTCTTCTCCGTGGGCCATTTTATCTTCGGCCATAAGGATCTGGTTATAAGCAATAACGTTGGTTTTGGTGTTGAAGATCATGAGGTATGCGCCGTCGTTTTTGGAATCGAGGGCGGCAGGGAAGATGTCGTAGGCGAAGATCATACCGCCGACAGTAAGGATAATTACGCCGACAATATAGAGGGTCATTGCGCCGTGAGCGGTGGAGTTCTTTCCGAAGACCATAATAACGACGCAGAGGACGACTTCGAGAAGGAAAAGGACAAGAGGCATAAAGATCATAGGTCTTGGGTTGCTCTTTTCGACATCCTTAGGAACAACCTTGGTTTCTCCGGTTAAACCGTCGAACCCACTGAAGCCAAATTTCATTTTGCCTTCGCTGTTTTTCTTGAAAGATAGGAATAAAACTGTCCAGGAGGAAATCTTATAACCCCCCATTTTCGCGCCCAAGAGGTGTCCGAGTTCTAAAACTAAGGCACTTAAGACAAGTCCAACAAAGACAGAAAGCAAAACAAGCAAGATGCCATCCATTGGCAACGAGTTCCTAATATTGGCATCACTTAATAAAGGTCTAATAACGCCAAAACCAACGCCGACAGCGGCGCCGAGCATGATGGCGTAGACGATATAGCCCATCACATCGTTCTTCTTCATATAAAAATCCTCCTCATACGGCAATAAATCCTCTTATTGCCTGTTCGTCTAGTGGTTGGTGGTAAAGCCAATCACACGTGTACTTATACCCTTTACCAGACGAATTAATTGGGAGGTCGTTAATTCAATTATCCAAGGAGAAACTATATCGTTTCTCGTCGGTCGACCTCCATTATAATTGCTTTCCTTTTCTATTTCTTCAAAAAATGAACTTTTACCTCTTTTTCTCTTCTCTTGAGAGCTCAACCAAGGCTGGAAGAACAGTCACAAGCGAAGCGGTTATATAGCGTTTCATATAACGGTCGAATTTGCTGACAGTTATTGTCGCGTCTCTGAAACAGTAGCCGAATTCATTGCCAACAATGCTCGCATATCTACGGGAGATATTACGGTAGCTAGCAACACTTAAGCTATAATTGTTCGCATTATTTAAGATGGTGAAGACCTTCGAAATGATCTTGTTGTAGAAGAAGGCGTCCACTAAATCGTGGGCTGCGCTGTTATAGCTTGAGCGGATGAAGGAGAAGTTATTCTTGGAGTATTCAAGAATCGCCAAAAGAACCCCTTTTACGTCCTTGGCTTCGTTGACTCCTTCGACAACCTCATTAAGGAAGACGGCGGCCAAAAGGTCATAAATGTCGGTGTAGTGGTAGTAGAAAGTCTGTCTGTGGCAACCACATTTCTCACATAAAGTGGTGACGTTGATGTCGTTGAGAGACTTTGTCTGCATTAACTCTTTCAATGCGTATTTAAGTTTGGCTTCGGTGATCATAATTCCTCCTTTCTTTGTTCTCTATTTCTTCTATTGTTTCTGATGTTTTGGGAAAGAATGTCCAAAAGGATGTAGATAATCGCGACAAAGGCAATCATCATCCCGAGTATTGCCCAGTGAGCTTCATCTAGGGCCTGAACATTTAAACCCATAAGAAATGTTTCTTTGCCCTCGGTAGCTAGTGGTGGCCAGAACACATCCAAATAGAAGATCAAAAGGGAAACGACGATGCCTCCCACGAAAACAGTTCCGCGATAGAGGTCGAGAGGGCAGCAAATAATAAGGAATGAGAGCAAGGAAATAACCGTGAAGGCGACCACACTCATGGTCTTTGCCTCTTCAATGGAGACAAATTCAGGGGCGAAAACGCTGGCTAAATAAACCGTTCCAACACATAAGACTTCGGCAATTCCACCAGGGATGGTGTGTGACATAACGCCTTCCATAAACCCGCCTTTGAGTCTCTTTGAAGCAGGTTGAAGCGCGAGGAAGAATCCTCCAGCACCAATGGAAACAATCTCCCAAATAAGCATATTTCTCGTTTCGAATGGGTAGCTTGGGCCACCAAAGAGCATCGAAAGCAAGAAGATGAAGCTCACGATGATCGCAAACATGTTTTTGCAAAGGAAGAGGGATGCGGTTCTTTGAAGGTTGTTGATGACGCGGCGTCCTTCAGCAACAACGTCAGGAAGCTTGGAGAAGTCGTTGTCGACAGAGATCATGTGGGCACTGCTTCTTGCGGCGCTTGATCCGGAGGCCATGGCGATAGAACAGTCGGCGCTCTTGAGGGCAAGGATGTCATTAACACCATCGCCAGTCATAGCGACCTTATGGCCTTGCGCCTGCATGGCTTTAACTAATAAGGATTTCTGTTCAGGGGTTACGCGACCGAAAACTGAATACTTGGAAACAATCTCTGGAATCTGTGAATCCTCTATGGTTTGCATGTTCACATAGTTGTCTGCGTTCTCAACGCCTACGCGCTTCGCGATCTCTTTAACTGTGATAGGATCGTCGCCGGAAATGATCTTAATATCTACCCCGTTGTTCTTGAACCATTCTATATTGGCTTTAGCGTCTGGTTTGATGGTGTCGGAGACACCCAAAACCCCAATTAATTCAAGTTTTGCTGGCAATTTTCCGTTTTTGATAGGCTTTTGGCTCCAATAAACGGCAAGCACACGATAGCCAAGACCCATAAGCTCATGGATCTTATTAACGGCAAATTCCTTGTCGTCAGAATCAACGAATCCATAGGCTCCGATGACGAACGTTCCTTCTTCTCCAAAGGTTGCCGCACTGTATTTCTTCTCTGAATCAAAGGCAACGGTTTCGGTCGCTTCAATCTCTGAAGGAGTAAAAGCAGCTAAGATGGCTTTGGCGGTGGCGTTCCGATCTCCGGTAGCCTTAACAACAGCAGCGATATAAGACCTTAAGGTCTCGTCGCTATAGTTGCTGCTGTAGTTATAAAGGGATTCGACACCAAGGTTTCCGTCCGTTAAGGTGCCTGTTTTGTCAAAGCAGATCGTGTCGACTCTAGCAAGCATCTCAATGCAGTAGAGTTCTTGGACGTTCATGTGTTTGTTTGCCAAGTTAAGGACACCAACGGTTAAGGTTAACGAAGTTAAAAGGTATAAGCCGGCTGGAATCATGGCCACCAAAGAGCCGGAAAGATTCTTCGTGAATTCCTGGAAATCCCCGAATGTGATGTTCCAATTAAGTCTAGACGCCCAAACAAGCGTCATCGCGATGCCCATAATGACCGCAACCGTTCCTGTGACGTAGAAGATATTTAAGGTCGAACGTTTGATTTCGCTCTTAGGTCTATTGAATTTCTTAGCTTCATCCTGCAAGCCTTCGGCGTAGTTAGCGATTCCAACGCTCGTAACTCTCACATAAATCTTTCCAGAGACAACGACAGTTCCCGAAAGAACCTTATCACCAGGAACTTTGTTGATCTTTTCGGCCTCGCCAGTAACCAAAGATTCGTCGATTGAGGCAACGCCTTCAATCAAAACGCCGTCTGTAGCGATTTGGTCTCCGGTTTGATAGATGATGATGTCGTGGAGAACGATCTTCTCCATTTCGAGATCAATTTCTTCGCCGTTTCTAACGCCGCGGACCTTTGGGTCGGTGATAAGCTTAAGCTTATCAACAGCAAGTCTGGCTCTAATATCGGAAACAACGCCGATAATGACGTTACTCACAACAGGGATCAAGAAGAGGAAGTTCGAAAAAGGAAGCTTCGCATTCGCCATTAAGATGACGATGACTATGTAGATGAAGTTAAAGAACGTGAAAACGTTGTCGAGAAGGATCTGCCAAATCGATTTGGTGACCTTCTTCTGGGTCTTATTAACGAAGCCTTGTTTCTTTCTAAGCTCAACTTCTTCGGTTGAGAGGCCTTCGTGTGGACCTTTCTCTATGTATTCGGCTTTTTGAATTAAATTAATTAATTCATCTCTTCTTTTGGACATAGCCTTGAAAGTATAGCATTAAAAAGCACGCTTTTTATCGGTTTTTAGAAAGAATTTTTGGTCAAAGTACAAAAAGTGAGAAGTGGCCGTAACAAAAAGAACTAATTTCTTTTTGAGGCGAAGAAGTTCTTTAAGAGAGCGTCACACTCATCCTTAAGAACCTCACCGAAGACGAGAGGTCTTTCGTGGCTGCATGGAGAATCGAAGACGAAATAATTGGAAACGATCGCGCCGTCTTTCTCATCTCTAGACCCGAAAACAACCTTAGAAATACGACTCTGAAGTATTGCGCCAGAACACATAAGACATGGTTCTAAGGTGACATATAACGTTGCGCCATCTAATCTCCAGTTGCCTAAAGTCTTTTCGGCTTCCTTGATGGCCTCGATCTCGGCGTGAGAGGAAATATCGAATTTGGATTCGCGTTTGTTAAAGCCTTTGCCGATGATTTTGTCGTTCAAAACAACAACGGCACCAACTGGAATTTCCCCAGCAGAACCTGCCTCTTTTGCAAGTTCATAGGCAATTTTCATGTAATCCAAATCAGTCATATAAGAGGATAAAACCACCGCACAGGGGACCCTAACTTATGGCTGCTACCTTCCGGTCCTGACCAGGTTCGAGAGGCTCTCCTCGCGATGGCTCATATATTATAGGGAAGGAGAGACACATAAAAAAGAGGGACCTTTTCAGGCCCCTCGTTTTGTT
>JAFXLR010000121.1 GCA_017531065.1 Bacilli bacterium | reverse complement strand
GCTGGTTACAGTCCTAGCAACATCGGCGGCCCTGCCATCGAGAACGCCACCATCTGGTCCTTCTTCGGCGGTGAAACCATCTGCTACCTCGCCATCGGTCTTATCTTCTTCTTCATGAACGTTGAGAAATTCTCTAACCTCGACCACAAAGCCATCGAAGAAGATCAGAAGGCTCTCGCTCTTGCCGCTGGCATTGAGTATGTCTCCGCTGCTGACAGATTAGCCGCTGAGCAAGCTCAGGCCGAAGCAGAAGCCGAGGACTACAGAAAGATCGAATTCAAAGCCTACTGCGAAAAGAAAGGCCTTGATTTCGAGAAAGAAGAAGCCGCTTTCGAAACTGATCGTGCCGAAAAGAAGGCCAACGCCGATATGAAGGCTTCCCAGAAAGAAGCCACCAAGAAGGCTAAGCTCGCTGCTAAAGAGGCCGCTATGACCGAAGAGCAGAAAGCCGCTCGTGCTGCAAAAGAGGCCAAGAAGGCTGAAGAAGACGCTAAGCTCGCCGCTGAATACGAAAAGATTCGTGCTGCTGCTAAGGCTTCCCGCCTTCACATCTAAGAATTAAATTCTTAAAACTAAATCCCACCAAGCGTTTGGTGGGATTTTTTATTCGCATATCTTTATAATGTAGGCATGAAAAGAATACATGGTGGAACCTACGATGAAGAAAGGGCCTTCTATGGCTTAAACGGCATCGAGGCGGAGAATATCTCAATCGACGGTCCAAAAGACGGAGAGAGTGCCTTTAAGGAGTGCAAAGACGTCTTTGTTAAGGACTCCTATTTCAACCTCCGTTATCCTTTCTGGCATGATCATGGTCTCAAATTAGAGAATATCGAGATGACCGACAAGTGCAGGGCGGCTATCTGGTATAGCGACAATATCGATATCAGAAACTCCAAGATGCACGGTATCAAAGCCCTTCGCGAATCGAATGACATTCATATGTCTAATGTCGATGTTGTTTCCCCTGAATTCGGTTGGTCGGTTGATAACATCGAACTCAATAATGTAACCATTGAATCCGAATACCTTTTCCTCCGTTCAAAGAACATGAAAGTCGAAAAGCTTTCGATGAAAGGAAAGTACTCTTTCCAGTATCTAGAGAACGCCGAATTCGATAACTGTGAGTTCAAGACGAAGGACGCTTTCTGGCATAGCAAAAACGTCACCGTCAAGAATTCCCATATCGATGGAGAATACCTTGCCTGGTATAGCGAGAACCTAACTCTCATCAACTGCGTCATCGAAGGGACCCAACCTTTCTGCTATTGCAAGAACCTCAAACTCATCAACTGCAAGATGAATAGGTGCGACCTCTCGTTTGAAAGAAGCGAAGTTGAAGCGGATATCATCGGAAACGTCGATTCTATTAAAAATCCTCTGCAAAACAGCCACATAATTGTCGATTCGGTAGGGGAAATAATCCACGATATCGATGCTCCTTTAGGGAAAATCGAAATCAGGAAATAACAAAAAAAACGAGCCCACAAAGGCCCGCTTTTATTTTTGATGTTTTCTTATTTGCCAAGGGCAGCGGTCTTAGCGGCATCCTCACGGAACTTCTCAAGGCCATCTTTGGTAAGAGGGTTCATGATGAGTTTGCTTAAGACGTTGAATGGGATGGTTGCGATATCCGCACCGCTAGCAGCGCAGTTCTGGACGTGCTCAACACTTCTGATGGAAGCGGCAATGATCTTGGTTTCGTAACCGTAGTTCTTCTTGATTCTCATGATGTCGTTGATGAGTTTCATGGAATCGAGACCATTGTCGTCAAGTCTTCCAAGGAATGGAGAGATATAGGTGGCTCCGCTTTCCATGGCAAGAAGGGCCTGGGCGGCGCTGAAGCAGAGAGTGACGTTGGTTGGAATGCCAAGACGCTTGAATTCTTGGGCGGCCTTTAAGCCGTTGTTGGTCATCGGGAGTTTGATGACGATGTGGCGAGGATCGATGGCGAAGAGCTCTTTGCCTTGCTCAATCATGCCTTCATAGTCCTCGGAAGTGACTTCCGCGGAGATAGGACCATCAATGAGCTTGGTGATCTTGGTGATGACCTCTTTCTGAGTTAAGCCTTCTTTAGCGATAAGGCTTGGATTAGTGGTGCAACCTTTGACATAGCCCCATTTGGCGGCTTCTTCGATTTCCTTAAGGTTGGCGGTGTCGATGAATAGGATCATAGTTCTTATCTCCTTACATTTTGATTATCTCACTCTTTTTGAGAGAGTGTTTCCTTTTCTTACAAATAGTCTTTAGAATCAAACCATTTGTCTTTTTGGGCTTAAGCCCAATGTTTAACTAGAGGTTCTTTTGGAACTCAATGAACTCCTTTTTGATGATTTCTTTGTCGCTTTCGGAGAACCCGAAGTGGGTGCTCGTCTTAAGCGTGATGTTCTTCATGTCTTTGTGGGATTTGAAGGAAGTGACGTTCCTTTTGGCGAGGAGCTCGTCCTCTGCGCTATGGAAGACGACGCTTGGTTTCACTTTGATCTCGTTGAAGAAGGCTCTTTCCTTCCTCATGGCCTTATATAAAGAGAACATGTTTGGAAGCCAGGTGAGATAGGCGAATGGGTTCTTTGTAAGTTCCATATCCGTAGCGACTATGAGCCTCTTGGATTTCTCATCAATTTGCTCATCCCCATAAATGGCATCTCCGTATCTCTTAAAAGCGATTGGTTTGATGTTTCCGTATAGCGGTGGATTAAGAAGGAATAAAGAAGCTTCATTAGGATGCCTCTTCGCATATAACAAAGCGAACAAACCACCCATTGAATGAGTGACAAAGACAACCTGTTGCCCTTCGTTATGGAGGAACTCCGCAAGCGACATGACCTCATCTTCCCATTCTTGGTATCTGGCATCTCTGAACGCTTTGTAATCGGCGTCATGTCCTTTTAGCTCAAAGGTGTAATAGGAGAAACGCTTATCGATGAGAGGATAGAGGAAAGAGAAGTGGCGGTAGGTGCCCATGATGCCGTGCACGAAAATGAGCGACACTTTGCTGTCATGGTTGATACGTGACTCTTTTATCATTGCTTTTATTATAACCTCCCTTCTAAATCTGAATATGCGAAAATGCTCGATATTTTAAAAAATAAGCGAGTTTTGTATGTGATTTTTGGTTTTTTAGATGGCTAAGTCGCCCTTCTTGATCCAGCCGATTTTTCTTAAAAGAAGATCAAGGCCGAAGACCAAGATGATTGGAGCGATGACGCAGATGCCAATGACTTCAATAATGGCAACAGGGTTGTAGTTCATGACGTCGAAGGTATCAATGAGACCAACGAATCCGGATGTGCCCATGCCAGCGCCAACAGAATCTGTGGCGAAATTGAAGAGATAAGCGAAAGGTCCAAGGATGGCGGAAGCGATGATGGTTGGGAGCCAGATTTTTGGATTCTTGATGATGTTCTTGAACTCAAGCATGCTGGTGCCGATTCCAATAGCGAGGACGCTTCCCCATTTGTTATCGTGGGCAGCCTGGACAGCGAAGCCAACCATCTGGGTGCAGCATCCGACAAGCGCAGCGCCTGCAGCAAGAGGAACGTTGCCGATTTGGATAGCGACACAGATAGCGACAGAACTGATAGGAGCAGTGAGAGCCATGCCCACAAGCACCGAAACAATGATGCACATGAAGAATGGGATGACGTCGAAGGAGAGTTTGATGAGTTCGCCTAATAGGACGGTCAAGTGGTGAACCCAATATGAGAGCAAATAGCAATAAGCGAGAGCGAAGATCAAAGCGGTGAGTGGGATAAGAATCAAATCAACCGGAGTTTTCTTTCTAAGGATGAGCTTGATGGCAAAGTAGCCAACCAAAGCGGAGCAGTAGCAGGAGAGAGGGTCACTATAAGTGGCAAACGCCCACTCGGAAGCGGCAAAACCAAAGCCGATGTTTCCGACCGCGCCCGCAGCCATGACCGCGACGACGCTGATGCCTTGGCATCCAAGAGCAAGCGCAACGCCTAAGCCGATGCCAGCGCCCATGAGGCCTTTGACGATGTTCGCGAAGTCGGCGATGCCTTCGAGACCTGGGATCTTAGCAAGGAGAGCGATGATCGTTCCGATGATGAGGGTTCCAAAGAGGCCTAGGGCCATGCCGTTGGTGCTCTTCATGAGGAAGGTTTGGATCTTCTTCCAGACGCTTTCTTTTGGTTCAGTATTTTGAATGTTTTGAGTGACAGTTTCTTCCATGGGCTTAAATGTACCCCTTATCTTTCTAATAAGAAAGAAATAATTGTATGAAACCGCTTTTTCTATTTTGCATTTGTGGCTCCATATCATATAATTTCTTCCGCGCCCAAGTGGCGGAATGGTAGACGCAAACGACTCAAAATCGTTCGGGTAATTCCATGGGGGTTCGAATCCCCCCTCGGGCACCATCTTAAAGAATTGCTTCAATATCGATATTGAGGCTTTTTTTGTTGCGTTTTGTTTGAAAAGTGAGCAACCATCGGCAATAATGAATGCATAAGCGAGGAAAAATAATGAAAGCAAAACGCATTCTCTTTTTAGCCGTACCGGCTATGCTTCTCACATCATGCGGGCCAGGTGCCGAGATCACCGACTCCAAAGAGCTTTCTGATAAAGCCGCGGCCATCGCTGCCAAACAGAAAGAAATCAAGAACTACAAGTTCATCGCTGATATTGATAGCAATGGCTACAATGAATCCACGAAGCAAAATATTAGCAGAAAGATGAAATTGTCTTTCGAGAAAAACGAGGATGGCGAAGTTAAGTATCATAGCGAGACCACCTCCGATGGAAAGAAATTGACCTCTGATTTCTATCTTGTGAATGACAGCAAATACAAGCAGGTCATGTATGTGGATGAATTCGATGGCGAAAAGCACGACACCTCCGTCTACGGATATGATGGGAATGAACTCACTTTTGGCTTGGCGGATATGTATTACATACTTCCTGAGACCTATATGGAAACCTTCTCTGATCCAACCGCTCTTATCGCCGAAGAACCAAGCCCCGATGAAGAAGTTGCCGTTAAATATTTCTCAACTGGCGATGGCAACCTGACCATTGAAGCTACGACTACAGAAAAGGCATCCGATGATTCGAAAGAGGCAGCCATCTCAACCAAAGAAGTCATCAAATATGACAACTACTATTTCAAGAGCGCATCAATCGAAGCGACAAGCAACAAAGGCAACACTTCGAAGTTGAACTTCTCTCTTGAAATCAAAAATAAGTTTGCGATCACCCTTCCTTCTGGCTGGGAAGAACTCATCAACAAAACACCTGCTGAAGAGGCGTAAAGACACTCAAAAATGGGAGGCTAACGGCCTCCTTTTTTGTTTTCCCTTCGATTCTTTGCCATTGAAAAAGATTTTTGAACGTTTTCTAATGGTTCAGCAGTCTTATTTGTAGAGGAGGAGAAAAGATGAAAAAACTAAAAATACTCCCGATCGCTTTATTGATGACGATGTTGTCCGGCTGCTCTTTTAAATTTGGATGTCGGGGGCCTGAAACCTCTTCGGAAGTGTCCGTGAGAGATATTTCAACCCGAGACGAACTCCAAAACCTTACTGACGATGAACTCGTCACTTTATCGCTTGGCTCCAAAAAAGGACCCGATAGCTGCGCTCCACTCTTTGGATATAGAATCTCTAATCTAGTTAGATCGGCTTCGAATGAAGAAGATGCCAAAGAAGCCTGCAGGGAGAAGTTCACTAAAGGGGACAATAAAATGACCGGCGCCGATGTCGTCTTAGACTCAGAACTTTTCTATGCCCTAAAGGTTTCATGGGACCATCGAGATTACGATGGTGAAGTGACCAAATATGATGGCAATGTTTTCTGTTTCAAAGATGAGTTCGCACATTTGACCATCGATGAACGCTACCATGCTTCGCTCTCAATCAAAGACTTTTCGGTCGCTCAAACATTGCTTGACCTTTTCGATTACCGATACATCACCGAAATAGTTGGGATAAGGATTTTGCTTTCTGAGATCGAAGAGAGAGAAGACAAATACGTTTACACCAATTACAGAACTTATACGTGTTATGGTGATTGGGGTGTCAGAGACCAAATAGATTTGGTTAGGAGGGTGTATTGGATTTCCAAAGCCGATGGAGAAGTAACCCAGGCAGGGGAAACCGTTCTCCAAACCGCTTATGGGAAAATGAACTAATATCTTCGCCCCCCTTAAGAGGAGACCGCTAAGGCCTCCTTTTTTTGTTCTTCAAAAAAGAATCTTTAAAGCCAAAAGACTCAATAGCCCGAAAGCTAAAGCACTTTGTTTGAACCTTGGCTAACCTCCATTTATAATGAAACCAACAAAACAAACATACGTGGCGGTCCTTTTTTATGAACTTCCAAGAATTAGTAAACACTTATGCCATTCCGGCATGCATCCTTTCAATTGAGAAAATAAGCGATGACAAATACGGCGAGATAAGAACCATCGCCGGCAATCCTCAGTACATTAAAGATAACCATCTCCCTGAGGATGTTGTTTTCGGAGATTTGTATGACAAATATTCGCCAAACGACAAGAACTTTGAGTTCTTCGTTTTCAGATGCGCCGTCAAGAAAGAAAACCTCCATGCCTACATCCAGCCTGACAGATACGATGTCTGGCTTGATTGCAACTGGATCCCTCTTTCGATGCATGATGGGAACATCTATTACATGGTTTATACCATGGAGATGTCCGCGAAGATGGACGCCAGCAAACTCGCAAACCGCGAGGCCGATATCACTAACGACGTCCTCAAGACCTGCATCAAGCTCCATAAAGGAGACGACTTCCAAAAGACGATGCAAGAGGTCGTCCTTGATATCAAGGAACTCTGCGAACCTGAATTCTGCCACATGCTCATCAGAGACAACATCACCAAGGAGTGTATGGTCCTTTCTGAGCTTGGCCGTAATGAGTCCTTCGAAGAAACCCTCGTCAAAATGATGGGGGAGGACCTCTATGACGTCACCAAACGCTGGATCAAAGACATCGATGGCAGCAATTGCCTCATCGCCAAAAACGAAGAGGACATGAAGATCATCAAAGAACGCGACCCAAGCTGGTACAATTCCCTCTCCCATTATGGCGTTAAGAGTCTCATTCTTTTCCCGATCGAATATGGCAAAGAGGTCGTCGGTTTCATTTGGGCCGCCAATTTCGATGGTGAGAAAGCAACCAAAATCAAAGAGACCCTTGAGCTCACTTCCTACTTCATTGGTTCATTCATCGTCAGCCACCAGCTCTTCGAGAGGCTTGAGCTCATGTCGACCACCGATATGCTCACAGGTCTTTCAAACAGATCGGCGATGGATAGAAGGATCAATCAGATCGAGTCCAAGAAATCCGAATCGTTTATGAGCCTTGGCATCTATTTCGCCGACGTCAATGGACTCAAGAGAATGAACGATGCTCATGGCCATCAAGCAGGGGACAGCCTCCTTGTTGCCGCAGCCAATCTTTTGAAAGAAGTCTTCGACGGATATGAAATCTACCGTGTCGGTGGAGACGAATTCATGGTCCTTTGCCCGAATATGGACGAGGAAGCTTTCGAAGAAAGACTCCATTACACCCGCGAGATTCAGAAGAAGAGAGGAGACATCATCCTCTCGATCGGAGGCAGATACGAGAGAGATATCTCAGAGCTCCTCGAAGACATGAAGAAAGCCGACGAGGATATGTATGAGAGCAAGAAGCTCTATTACGAGACCGGCCTCTCTGAGAAAGCCTAACCAAACTTAGCTCCTTTTTGCGCTATAAAAAGATGAAGACCCGACCACCACAAGGGTCTTTTTCTTTGGAGAAAACCTTAAAAACACCCTTCTTTTTACTATGTAACTTTTTGGACAGTCTTAAATGTATGCTCCCAAAAATCGCAAGTTTGTCATGCTTGAATAATATCCAGCAAAGGAAAATAAGAGCAACCTAGACTGGTTTGACATTTTTTCCGGTCTTTCATACGCTCTTTGTCGGTTCGTTTAGGGCATATGAAAAAACACAACGAACCGAGAAAGAATTGAGCAAGCAATGAAAAAACTCAAATTGTTAGGGGTCCTTGCAGCTTCCGCCTTGATGATGATAGGCGCAGCCAATGCCGCAGGCACCTCCGTCGACCACGCTTTTGAGCCTTATGTCGGCGAGCATCATGGCAAGTTCTATTCCGAGTATGCCTCAAAAAACGACCTCATCAAGGCCGGTTCCGCGACAAACCTCGAAATCGCCAGAGAAGGTATGGTCCTTCTTAAGAACCACAATAACATGCTGCCACTTGAAGGTGTGACGAATGTTTCCATCTTCGGCAAGAACAGCAACAGCAGCAAATGGCTCCGCGGTGGTGGCGGATCCGGTGTTGGCCGTATCAACGGCGAAACCGGTGTCGACATCGAACAGTCACTCCAGAAGGTTGGCATGACCGTGAACCCAACCCTCAAATCCTTCTACGAGAGCAGTGCCTCTGGTTCTGGCCGTGAAGGTACCACCCGTTATGACGGCGTCAACGACCTCGCCATTGGTGAAACCCCAATCGCAAGTTACACCGACGCAGTCAAAGCCAGCTTCGACGAATACAACGACGCTGCCTTTGTCGTCCTCGTCCGTTCTGGTTCCGAAGGTACTGACCTTGTTGCCATGAACGCCCGCGATTCCAGAAAGTCCGGTGAGCCAACTGAAAGACACTCACTCCAGCTTTCGCAGAATGAGCACGACATGATCGAGATGGTCAAAGAGAAATTCGACAAGATCATCATCCTCATAAACGCCGGAAACATCTTCCAGTGCGATGAGTTCGAAAACGACGATAAGATCGGCGCCATCCTTTGGATGGGAACCCCAGGCGCCGTTGGTGCCCAGGCCATCGGTGAAATCGTCACCGGTGCCGTCAACCCAAGCGGACGCACCGTCGATACCTGGACCCGTGATTTCACCAAGGATCCTTCCTTCCAGAACTTCGCCGACAACTCCCAGACCTTCGTCGACGAGAATGGCGAACTTTACCGCGATTCCAATGGTGAGCCAATTCCAAACCACACCATGATCAACGCGGATGGCACGCCAACCAGCACCTGCACCCAGGCCCGCTGGGTCGATGAGGAACACTATGTTCCAAACCGTGGTCTCAATGGTTGCTACTGCGCCGCCTATAACAACTACGAAGAAGGCATCTACGTCGATTACCGTTACCATGAAACCCGTTACGCAGACATGGCCAAGGAAAACAAGGCCGCTGCTGATGAGTGGTACGACGGTGAAGAAGGTGTCATCTACCCATTCGGTTATGGCTTAAGCTACACCACCTTCGAGCAGACCCTCGAAAGCATCACCCCAGTCGAGAATACCGTTCTCACTGGCAGAAAGAAGACCATCTCCGTCGACGTCAAAGTCAAGAACACTGGCGATGTCGCCGGCAAAGAAGCCGTCCAGCTTTACTGGAAAGCCCCTTACTATGATGGTGGCATCGAGAAAGCTGACCACGTCTTATGTGCCTTTGGCAAGACCGATATGCTTGAACCTGGCGATGAGCAAACCCTCACCCTCAGTTTCAACCTCCAGGACTTCGCCGATTACGATTACACCGATGCGAATAACAACGGCTTCAAGGGCTACGAGCTTGATGAAGGCGAATACGAAGTTCTCCTCATGAAGAACGCGCACGAGACAATCGATTCCAAGAAGTTCACCGTCAAGAAAGGCGGCATCCAGTATGAGACTGACCGCTACACCGGACACGAAGTTAAGAACCAGTTCTCCGAAGACGATTTCTTCTGCTCTCTCCCAATGAGCGACTCCATCGGTTTCGACCACATGAGCCGTTCCAACTTCGAAGATACCTTCCCTAAGCACCCAACCATTGAGGAACGTACTCTTCCAGCCGGCAGCAAATCCGAGGAATTCCTTACTCACTCCTTCAGAATCGAAGACCTTGACGTCCTCCATAACGGCTATGTCTCCGAAGCTGCTTACAAGACCAAACAAGACTTCATCGACAACGATTGGCATCAGGAGCCAGAGGCTCTTGCCAGCGGCGAACGTACCATGTTCTCCGAAATGGTCGGTGCCGACTACGACGACCCACGTTGGGAAGAATGGCTTAACGAGTTCACCTATGAAGAACTCAGAAACTTCGTCCGCCGTCACGACAACACCGCTTTGAATGCGATCGGCAAACCAAGCACCAGCGACTCCGATGGTCCAAACCAGTACGAGATCATCTGGTGGTGCGGTGAGCCAACCGTGGCTGCTACCTACAACATCAAGCTCGCTCAGAAGCAGGGCGACATCGTTGGTGCTGAATCCTTCTTCGCCAACATGTATGGTTGGGCTGGCCCAGCCGTCAACCTCCACCGTTCACCATTCGGTGGCCGTAACTTCGAGTACTACTCCGCTGACCCATTCTTAATGGGCAAGATGGCTTCCCAGGTCGTCAAAGGCGCCACCCTCAAAGGTGTTTACTGCTACTTCAAGCACTTCGCCGTCAACGAACAAGAGAAGAACCGTGAAGGCACCATGGCCTTCCTCAGCGAGCAGGCTCTCCGTATGATCTACCTCAAGCCATTCCAGATGTGCATCCAGGATGGTTATTCCCGTGGCATCATGTCCTCCTACAACCGTCTCGGTATGATGGAGACCGCTGCTTCCTATCCTCTTCTCGTCGAAGTTCTCCGTCATGAATGGGGCTTCAGAGGCGCTGTCCTTTCTGATATGACCCACCATGGCAACAGCTCCTTCGATGGAACCAAATATGAAAACATCAACAACCGTACCCTCTCTGGCTGCAACGTCCAGCTCGATTCCGCTGACTACGGCCCAGATATGAACTGCAAGTGGGACCCAGATGCCTTCGATGGCAAAGGCGCCCCAACCTTCGAGTACGAAGGACAGACCTATGAATCCTATTCTTGGTGGTACGCCATCCGTCAGAGCGCCAAAGGCCTCATCTATGCCCACGCCGCTTGCGGAAAGGCTCAGAACAATGCCTTCGGCATCCAGGATCAGGAAGCCATCACCACTGAACACAGCCTCAAAGTCACCCTCAATGAGGATGTTGGCGAAATCGCCTTCACTGTCGCTGATAAGTATGCTGTCGGTCAGGAATATGATGGCAAGTCCATCACTGCCGTCGAGCTCGCTATCGACGATGTCCAAGTCGATCAGAAGCTCCAAGAAGGCCTCAAATTCGAAGATGGCAAGATCACTGGCACCCCAACAGTCGCCGGTTCCAAAGACATCATCGTTTGGGCCAAGCTCACCCTTGATGGCGCGACCGAGACAACCGATATCGCTACCGTCTTCACCCTTGAAGTAGTTGATCCAAGCTACGACATGGAAGAAACCGGTACCGCCGATAACGGCAACACCGGCCTCCCAATGGCTGCCATCATTGGCATCTCCGTTGGCGGTGGTGTTATCGTCCTCGCTGGCGCCTTCTGCATCGTTTGGTTCCTCGTCCTCAAGAAAGGCAAGAAACCAGAAGCGAAAGCCGAATAAGGTTTGCTCACAAACTGCTAGGCCAAAAACCTAGCAGTTTTTCTTTTGCGAAAACTATCTGCAAAATAACGACCTTTTTAAAAAAAGGAAAGGGATTTGCAAATGCTTTTTTGATATTGAGTAGGGGAGAGGGCATAAAAAAAGAGGGGATGTTTTACCATCCTCTCTCTGCTGCTTTTGCTTATTGCTTGCGTCTTCTATCGCCGTACTTCTTGAACTTGATCTTATACATTTCCTTGTCGGCGTTGTTGACGATTTCGGATAAGCTTGTGCCGTTCTCACTGAAGGCAATGCCGATTGAGACGGAGATGTCTTTCTCGAGAAGGCTTTGCTCAACCTTTTTGGCGTATTCGTACGCTTTCATGTCATCGTCGACTGGGAAGTAGGCAACGAATTCGTCGCCACCGAACCTACAGGTATCGCCATTGTCTGGGAGAGCCTTATCGATGGTCTTGGCGATGGTCTTGAGAATGACGTCGCCTCTATTGTGGCCATAGGTATCGTTGATGTTTTTGAAGTTATCGGCGTCGATGAAGAAAACAGCACATCTCTTTTTCTTCTTCACGAGCCTGTCAAAGGCAGGAACCATCTCTTCGTCAAAGAAGATGCAGTTGTGG
>JAFXLR010000120.1 GCA_017531065.1 Bacilli bacterium | reverse complement strand
CGCCATAACCAAGCTCTTTCATGAGCTTCGTTGGGGCGTTTCTGATAACAAGAGGAACTGGCTCATCGATCATCTTTCGGGCGTCTTCAGCCGCTCTATTGTAGGCGACTTCCATCGCATTTGATTTTGGGGACATCGCCATATAAACAACGGCTTCGGTAAGGGAAACATTGCATTCAGGAACACCGATGAAGTGGCAGGCCTGATAAGCGGCAACAGCCACATCTAAAGCGCGAGGATCGGCTAATCCAACATCCTCAGAGGCAAAACGAACGACGCGTCTAGCGATATAAAGAGGATCCTCACCGGCCTCAAGCATCCTGGCAAGCCAATAGACGGCCGCATCAGGGTCGCTGTTTCTCATTGATTTATGGAGAGCCGAGATGAGGTTATAGTGCTCCTCGCCTTTCTTGTCATATAAGAAGGACTTCTTTGAAGTCACCTGTTCGACTATCTCTTTGGAAACGGTGATTGTGTCATCTTGCCTATCGCCATTAAGGACGACCATCTCAAGAGTGGACAATGCGCCTCGAGCATCGCCATTAGAGAAGGTGGCGATTGTCTCAAGGACTTGCTTGCTGATCTTGATCTTCATCCCGCCGAATCCACGTTTGTCGGAGATGGCCTTCTTCAGAAGATGAACAATATCTTCGACTCCTAGAGGATTAAGGACAAAGACTTTGCAGCGTGACAAAAGAGCGTTGTTGATCTCAAACGAAGGATTCTCTGTTGTAGCGCCCACAAGGATAATGCTCCCTTTTTCAACGAAAGGAAGGAAAGCGTCTTGCTGGGCTTTGTTGAATCTATGGATTTCGTCTACGAAGACGATGGTCTTGCCACCGAATAAGCGGTTCTTCTCCGCTTCTTCCATGACGGTTTTGATTTCTTTGATGCCACTCGTGACGGCAGAGAAGGTAATGAAGTCAGCTTTGGTGACATTTGCGATTACTTTAGCGATCGTTGTCTTGCCAACGCCAGGCGGACCCCAAAAGATCATCGAAGGGACTTTGTCGCTTTCGATCATGTTGCGAAGGATTTTGCCTTTGCCTAAAAGATGGTCTTGGCCAACTATTTCATCAATCGTGGTAGGCCTTAGACGTTCAGCCAAAGGTTCATTGTTTTCGTTCCAAAAGGACATTTGTTCGCTCATCGTATTAATTCTACTTTATTTTGCGTGGGTTTATAATATGGGCATATGGATTTCAGTGGAATGGAGAAGCTTTCGCTTCTAGATTTTGACGACAACATCACCTGTACTTTGTTCTTCGCGGGCTGCAACATGCGTTGCCCATTTTGCCATAACTCGGCTTTGGTCATTCCTGGCATGAAGCCAGCCTTCATCCCTTGGGAAGAGATCAAGGAGTTCTTAGAGAAAAGAAAGAACGTCCTCGATGCCGTATGCGTTTCTGGCGGAGAATGCACTTTGATGCCGGATTTGCTGGAGAAATTGGGTGAAATCAAGGCTTTGGGATACAAAGTCAAATTAGACACAAACGGTTCTCGTCCAGAGATTCTTAAGATCGCTGTTGAACAAGGCCTTGTTGATTATGTCGCGATGGATATCAAGAACTCCAAAGAGAAGTACCCAAAGACCATTGGAGTGGATAACGTCGACATCAAAGACATCGAAGAGTCAGTTGATTATCTCATGCATACCGACCTCGTCGATTACGAATTCAGAACGACCATCATCGAAGAGTTCCATGAGACCGAAGACATTGAGAAGATCTCTCTTTGGCTTGCTGGTGCGAAACGTCACTTCCTCCAGCAATATGTCGATAGGGATGGCTGCATCGAGCATGGCTTCCACCCTGTACCAAAAGAAAAGGCCCTCGTTTGGAAGGCCATTCTTGATAAGAATATCGAGAAAGTCGAACTTCGTGGTTACGAATGAGACTTGGTCGTTAGATAGGTATTTGCATTTAAGGCGGCTATCGCACCATCGTTGCAAGCGGTGGTGAGCTGCCTTATTTTTTTGACCCTGCAATCACCTGCGGCGAAGACGCCTTCGGTTTTGGTAGCCATATTCTCATCGGTAACGATGAATCCTTTTTCGAGCTCAACGAGATTGGAGAATCTGTCGTTATCCGGAACCTGACCGATCGCGACGAAGACACCATTGATATCAATCGTCATCGGCTTATGGTCGACTGTGTTCTCGAAGGTGACGCTTTCGACCTTATCCGTTCCATTGAAGGAGATGGAATTGTAGTTGTGATAGATCGAGACGTTCTCAAGGCTCTTAAGAGCGGTCACAAGGATATCGTCAGCGAAGAACTTGTCGAATAAGGTAACGACATCAACGTGACGGGAGGTCTTTGCTAAAAGCAAAGCATATTGGAGTGCGCTATTGGCATCACCGATGACCATCGTGTCTTTGCCAGTATAGAATGCACCATCGCAAACGGCACAGTAGGAGATGCCTTTGAGGTTCTCTCCTGGGATGCCTAAGTGGCGGTGTTTGACGCCACTAGCGATGATGACGGCTCTGCCTTCATAATCCCCATATTCGCAATGGGCAACAAAGTTGTCGCCTTTCTTTTCGATGGATTTTACTTCATCCATTTCGAATTCAGCACCTAAAGCACTGATCTGTTCGAAAAGGTTATTCGACCACTCAAGGCCGGAGATTTCTTTGATTGATGGGAAGTTCTCAACTCTTGGAGAATCGGCGATTTG
>JAFXLR010000119.1 GCA_017531065.1 Bacilli bacterium | reverse complement strand
GTTGGCGTCATCCTCCTTTTCGGATTCTCATTCTTCATCGTGTTCCGCGATATCATAGGGCTTTTCTAAGATGGATAAGACGCAGCCGAAAATCATCAGATTTCTCGAATCTTTAGGCCTCGAAGACGTTACCCGCTTCGGGATGGATTTCGAATTCGTCAGAAGTGACCCAAATAACAAAGGCGTCGTTCAGATGACGATCAGGAAAGAAACCCCATGGGATTACGTTCTTTTGAATGAGTTCTTAGATGCCCTTCAGAATGCGACCTATGGCATGGACATCCGTTTTGTCTATGTCGAAGAGCCAGGGGAGAAAGATATTTCTGAACTCTTCTCCGGTTTCTGTTTCAACAAATGCAGAATCGTCTCAGATGTCTTCGTCAAATATCAGAATGGCCGTTATCTCACGAAGAACGACAAAGAGATCGCTAAGGCCGCTAAAGACTTCAATGCGCTTCTTAAGTTCCTTTCCTATGGCATCAAGATCGAATGCGTTGATGGATTAGAAGAAGAGAAGCCTGAGCCAAAGATCGAAGAACAAAAAGAAGAACCAAAACCAGTCGAAGAGGATTCTGAAGAAGAAATCGATGAGGAAGAGCCTGAAGAGGAAAAAGAAGAGGGTTTTGCCGACGAAAATCAAAATATTCCTGACGAATATGATGCTTTAGCAGAAGACGAAGCCCGCCATGAGGAAGAGCTTAGAGCCGCTTTCGCCCAATACAAAAAAGACGAAAGGATCATGGAGCAGCTCTCCCATAATATCCATTCGAAAGGCAACTACTATAGGCTCGAGAACATAAAAGACATTTATGAGAATGTCGGTGGCAATTACGAAATCACCGGTTACGTTTTCGGATACGAAATGCGCACCACAAGAAGAGGCCTGGCTATGGCCACCTTCGGACTTGGTGATGAAACAAGCGCGATCAACATAAGAGGTGTCGAAGACAAGGAAGTCTTATCTCCTGCCGTCCTTGCCTCGATTGGCAATGGCGCTCACTTAAGAGTCAGAGGCGCAATCAAAATCGAAGATAGGCCAGGACCAAATGAAGGTCTCTACCAGCTTTATCTCCATTCCTTTGATGTGCTTCCTCCAAAGCCGCTTCGTGAGGATCCTTGCGAAGAGAAACGCGTTGAGCTCCACGCCCACACGAAGATGAGCGCGATGGATGGCCTTGCCGAAGCAAAGGATTACGTCAAACTCGCACACCATATGGGCATGAAAGCGGTGGCCATCACCGACCACGGTGTCATCCAATCCTTCCCGCAAGCCGAAGGAGCTTGCTTAGACATCAATAGCAAAATCACTGACCCTGAGAACAAATTCAAAGTCCTCTACGGCGTTGAGTTATACGCCTTCAAAAAGCCACGTTATGGCTGGAACTTCGTTGATACTCCTCTTTCCAAAGGAAAGTACTGCGTATTCGATTTTGAGACCACGGGTCTTTCTTCCAAATACGACAGAATCACCGAATTCGGTGCCGTTTTGGTCGTCGATGGTCTTGTAACCGAAAGAAAGGATTTCTTCGTCAACGCCGGTGTTCATATCCCGGAATACATTCAGAGGAAGACTCACATCACCGATGAGATGATCAAAGACGGCCTTACCGAAAAAGAAGCCGCTCTCGAAATCGAGAAGTTCGCCGAAGGTTGCATCCTTGTCTCTCACAACGCTCAATTCGACGTTGGCTTCCTCAATGCCCTTCGCCTTAGAGTCGGCCTTCCAAAAGACAAACATCCAGTCATCGATACTTTAGCTTTATCTCACTATCTCTTCCCAGGGGCCGCTAAGCATAACTTAGGCGCTTTGTCCCGCAACTTGAAATTAGATGTCTACGATGACGAAAAGGCTCACCGCGCTGACTTCGACGCCGAAGCTTTAAACTCGGTTTGGCAATCCATCATCCCGATGCTTGAAAAGAACGGATGCCGCACTCACAAAGATCTCAAAGACCTCGTGTGCACCGACAAGAAGATGTACAAGCACACCTACACCGAACACGTTATCGCCATCGCCAAGAACCAAGAGGGCATCAAAGCCTTATATCGTTTGGTCAGCCATAGCGAAACCAAATACATGACTCTCAACTCCGTTCCAAAGATCTCCTACGACGAGATTGCCGAAGAACGTGAGAACCTCCTTCTTGGCAGCGCCTGCTTCAATGGTTCTGTCTTCCAAAACGCCATGCTCAAGAGCGATGAGGAACTTGAGGAAGCTATGAGCTTCTTTGATTACATCGAAGTTCAGCCTCGTGAGAACTATTCTTGGCTCATCAACGACCACCAGCTTGATGACGAGAGACTTCTCGACATCCTTAAGAACATCGTTTCGACAGCAGATAAGATCGGCAAGCCAGTCTGCGCTACGGGCGACTGCCATTACCTCAACCCAGAAGACAAAGTCTCCCGTGACGTTTTCGTCTGCGCCAAAGCCATCGGCGGAGTCAACCATCCTCTTTGGACTTGGTCTCGTGAAAGCGGAAGAGAAACCTACGAGAACCCAGACCAGCATTTCAGAACCACCAAGGAGATGCTTGATGAGTTCACTGAATGGTTAGGCGAGGAGAAAGCAAAAGAGATCGTCATCACGAACACAAACAAGATCGCTGACCAAGTCGAACCGGTCGAAATCTTGAAGACAAGACTATACACACCAGACGCAAACCTCCCTGGCTCAAAAGAGAAATTAGAGGAGATTTGCTGGGAAAATTTGAAAAATAGATACGGAATTGAGAAGGATGTCGAATATCCTGAAGGAAGTCCGCAAGCAATCATCAAAAACCGTTTGGCCCAGGAGCTTAACGGTATTATCGGTAATGGTTACGCCGTTACCTATTACATTGCTCACCTC
>JAFXLR010000118.1 GCA_017531065.1 Bacilli bacterium | reverse complement strand
CTATCTTGCTGGCCTTGCCTGCGGTTTCTTCACCGACTATAAAGACATCCTTTCCTATCATCAGGAAGCGAAACGCTACAGCCCAAAGATGGAGAAAGAAGAAGCCGAGTCTTTGTATGAAGGCTGGGTCGAAGCTGTTAAAGCCACAAGAGCCTACAAGCCGAAACACTAAAGTAGTACATGCCTTATCGTTTCAATCCCGACACTAAGAACATCGTTATAGCCCATCCTTCGAGAAAGGAGTTTTACCTACGCAAAAAGGTAGATAACCCTTACCTTGATCTTGAAGTCATGACACTTCCTGAGATGAAGGCGCTTTTCGATTACAATTACGACGATAGGGCGCTCCGCTTCCTTTTAGGAAAAGGATATAGATATCTTGAGGCGAAGGAGCTTCTTGCCGCTTTCGTTGCACCTAATTTTGAAAAAGGGAAAGAGGTCAAAAAATACGCCGAATTAAGAGAAGAGCTCATTAGAGAGCATCTTCTTTTCAAAACGGCTTACCCTGAGAGGACCTTCATTGGGTCTCATGTTCTCATCAGCGGTTATTACAACGAAGGGGAGACAGTCTTTAATTGTTTGAAAAAAGTTGATGGCATGCTTCAAATCGACTATGAGATCGAGGGTCAAAACAATCCTTCGACGAATGTGATCAGCATATTCATCGACCCATATGAAGAACTCCATTTCGTCTATAACAAAATTTGTTACGACATCGACGTCAACAAAACCCCGATTGAGAACATATGTGTCTACGGCCTGACTTCGGACTATGCCCCTCTAATCAAAGAGTTCAACAAAGTCTACGGAATTACAATCGATCTCGAGACAGACGAAAGGCTCTTTGATATGGGTATCTACAAATGCTTCAGAGATACTTATCTCGATACCGGTTTAGAAGATGCCATTCGCATCATGAGGGAGAAATATCCTGACTCGAAAGATACCGACACCATAGAGAGATTTGCCCGCGAATTTGCGGTGGTTTTTGAAAATTCCCCAGCAAAAACCCTTCAGATTTACGATGATATTGCAAAAGAAAAGAAACGCGCAAAGCAAAAACATAAGAACGTTATCAAGGTTCTCAATGAGCCTGTTTGTCCACCAGACGTCCATCTCTATTGTTTGAATTTCTCGATGGGCCAATACCCAATCGTTGCAAGTGAATCCGGTCTTTTTAGCGACGAAGAGAAAAAGCTCATCGGCTTAGAAACTTCGGAAGAGAGATCCCTTAATGACAGTGAGAGAGTCGACCGCCTTTTGCGTAGCACTAGTCTCAAACTCCTCACTTTCTTTGAAAATGGTTTTGAGAGCGCCCGTTTCCTTTCGGGCTTCAAAGACAAGTACAACATGACTGTGGTCTCTAACCCAGTAGCAGAGGATGAGAACGGCCCATACGAATACGCTCACGATAAAGGCGGATTCCTTTACGCCGCTCTTGAAGACGAATACGAGAACTATCTCCAAGATGACAAGAGGAGAGAAGCCTATAAGAATATTTCGGATTTAAAAGAATACCGAGAGTACAATTACGAATTCAAAGGCATCAACTCCTCAATCAACAAAAGCAGATATTATTCTGCCTCAAGCCTAAAGAATTACCGTTCTTGCCCTTTCAAATACCTCATGACCAAGGTCGTCGGTGATGAATCCGAAACGGATTTCAAAGCGAGAATAGGAACAGTTTTCCATAAGACACTTGAGCTCTACCATACCGACCCTGATTTTGACTTCGATAAGGCTTATTCCTTAGCCATTGAAATGGAGCAGGGGCTCAAAGAAGATCCTGCTGACACTTTCCACGAGGAAAAGACCCTGTTCACCACCAAAGAGAAAGTCCTCATTGAGAATCTCCGTAGCTACTGCAAAGAGTCGCTAGAGTTTCAGAAGGAATTCGAAGGCAATCTCAAGGATGCAAAGTTTATTGCCGAAGGCAGTTTCGACGTCGATATAAATGGAATCACGATTACAGGAAGATATGACAAAGTCATAACCTTTGACTACGCTGGCAAAAGGCATGCTTTCATAGTCGATTACAAGAGCGGCACAGAAAAGTTTGATGAAGGTCTTTTCAGAAGCGAACACGGGCTTTCTTTGCAACTTCCTTTATACGCTTTGGCATTAGAGAACAAGAAAGCTGATTTTGATGATGCGAGTATCGCAGGCTTATTCATCGCTCCAGTCATTCCTTATTCGCTGACCAATGACAAAAAGAAATCCACTTTGGAAGAACTTGATAAGTCAAAACTTAGGCTTAATGGACTTTTCCTCGCTGACACATCCTTCCTAAAGAGCATTGAGCCAGGGTTAACGAGATACAGTTCCTTATTCGCGAGCTGCGAACTCAAGGGGACTGACTTTGCTGCCAGCAAATCGGAATATCCAAAATCAAAAAGCTATGCGGAGTTCCATGATCTCGCCGAGAGGATGAAGAAAATCATCGAAGAGTCAGATGAGGCTATCTCAAATGGCAAATTCGATATCAAACCAACTATGGTAAAGAACAAACATGATGCTTGTGAGTATTGCCATTTCCACGATGTCTGTTACATCAACAAAAACAAGATAATTTACGAAAACCTCAGCAAAAACAACATGAAAGCCGATGTCGATGACGATGATTTCGACGACGAAGAAGGGGATGACTCTGATGAAGACTGAATTTGATATCCCACAAAAACAAGCCATAGATTCAAGGAAAGGAAACTTCCTCGTAAGCGCTGGCGCAGGTAGTGGCAAGACCGCTGTTTTGACTGAGCGCATCAAGGAGATAGTGACCGATAAGAGCGCAAAAATTGATCAGCTTCTCGTTTTGACCTTCACTAACAAAGCGGCCGCCGAAATGAAGAACAGAACCAGGGAGAAACTTCCTGAGCTTTCTAGCCAAGTCGAATGTGCCGACATCACGACCTTCGACGCTTTCTTCCTCAAGCTCGTTAAGAAATATGCCTCCAAGCTCAAAATAGACCCGGATGTGACAATCGCCGATTCTTCCTTCCTCGAAGTCAGGAAAAAGGAACTCATCGAAGAGGCTCTTGCGAAAAGATATGAGAATATGGATGAGAATTTCGCCGAGATGGTCAAATCCTACACTCTCAAGAGCGATGAAAAACTCTCCGATTACATTGAGCGAATCCTGACACTGGTTGATTTGGCCCCAGACCCAGAATCTTGCTTCGAAGAACTAGGCGAACAATTATTTGATTCCAAATTCCTCGAAAAATGCCAAGAAGAGTATTACGAGAGATGTGACTTAGACATCCGCTCAGCCATGTATCTTTTGAGCGAGAGTAGCGATGAGGTCGTCCAAAAGAGCTACGAATACCTAAAGACCTGGGCAAACTGCGGAAACTATAAGAAGCTCTATGAACGTCTCACCGCGGCAGACGCTCCAAAATCTTTCCCTAGAAAACCAAATGGCCATGAGTTTGACGACTCCGACAAACTCCGTTTAGACGCGGCAAAAGCCATTATGAAAAAGGTCGTCGAGGGGCTTAAGGCCAACGGTGATCCAAAATCCCAAAATGACTACATAATCAGCACAAAGAAATACGCAGCAATCCTTATTGAAATCGCAAAGGAAGTCCACGCAGGACTTTCGGATTACAAGAAAGAGAAGAACGCCTATAGCTTCAGCGACATCGCCGCTTTGGCTAGAGACCTTCTCAAAGATGAGACTGTTCTTTCTGAGATTAAGAACAAATACGAGTACATCATGGTCGACGAATATCAGGATACGAGCGACCTTCAGGAATACTTCATCAACAAGATAGCCCGCGACAATGTCTTCATGGTAGGGGACATCAAACAGTCTATTTACCGCTTTAGGCACGCCAACCCTGACAACTTCAGAAACAAGCTAAGCGCCTATGACAAAGGCCAAGGTGGACAAGCGATATATCTCAAGAAGAACTTCCGTTCACGCCTTGAGGTCATCAACTGCATCAACTCTCTCTTTGGAAGGATCATGAGCAAAGAGATGGGCGAGGTCGATTATCATGACAACCACGACCTAGAGTTTGGGAACGTCAAGCTCTATGGCAATAAGCCAAAGAAAGACTTCAAGGCGACAATCCTTTCTTATGAGCTCGATCCTAAGTTCTCAAAGGCTGAACTCGAAGCGAGAGCGGTGGCTAATGACATCATCGCCAAAGTCCAAAGCGGTCTCATGATCGACGTCAAACGGATTGGCCAAAGAAAATGCGATTGGGGTGATTTCGCCATCCTCATGCCGACAAAAGATCATTTCAACGTCTATAAGAAAGTCTTCGGCGAGGCAAAGATCCCTCTTGTGGCTACAGTCGGAAATGAACTCCAAGACGACGACATCAACATGGTCTTCATGCGCCTTTTGAAACTGCCTCTAGTGATAGGGGAAGATGAGGTTGCCACCAAACACTGCTACGCCTCGGTGAAACGCAGTTACCTATTCGAAGAAGAGGATGAGGATCTTTTTGAGGAACTTCAAAATGGCTCCTACATGCAAGATAGCCTCATCAAAGAAATGTCTTCCGAGAAAGAGAGGCTTCTTTCCATGAGCGTCTATGAAGCCGTCTCCTATCTCCTCGACAAATATGGATTCGTTGAGAAGCTTAAGAGAGTCGGCAACGTCAAAGCCAACTTCAAAACCATAACTTCGTTCCTCTCCCAAGCCCTCAATGCAGAGAGGATGGGACTTGATTACGAAGGTTACGTTGAGCACTTCGAAAAGCTCGGCAAATTTGCGATAGGACAGGAAATTAAAGGGGATTTTGCTGGGGATAATGCAGTAAAACTAATGACAATTCACGCCTCAAAAGGTTTGGAATTTCCATTCGTCTATTGCCCGAATATCGTTCGCGCATTCAATAACCGCGATGCAAGTGGAAACTATATCGTCTCAAAGGATTTTGGAATCCTCCTCCCGAAAAACAGGACAGACGACTATTCCAAGAACTTTGTTTACGAACTGTTCAAACAGAAAGAAACCTCGAAAGGCCTTAGCGAGTACATGAGGCTCTTCTACGTCCAGCTCACCCGTGCCACGAGTAAGATTATCTTTATTAGTCCGAAGGGTTCTGGCGATTCATATGAATCGATCGATATCCCGACCGTCAATAGGACGATTCTCACAAAGACCGCACCGAATTCTAAAGGGGAAATGGAGACGAAGATCGTTTCTCCAAAGACCTTCAACGACTTCCTTAACTACGCTGGCAAAGACTTCTTAAAAAAGAACTTCGAACAGGAAACGGCCGTAACAAGCGATCCTACCCAATTAGCCAAGGCGCAGAAGATGGAGGTTTTCAAAACGCCATCCTTGAGAAGTATCGATTGCCCGGTTGAGGAGTTCGAAGAGAATAGGGCCTCCAAGACCTCCATCACTCCAATCAATGAAGCAGCGGCTCAATACGGTTCCCATATGCACCGTCTTCTCCAATTGGCCTCCTTTAAAGATAAGGACGCCTCCTTCATCCAAGACGCAAAAGAGAAAACGAAGGTCGAAGCCCTCTTCAAACATCCGATCTTCGAAAATCTCGAAGGATATAAGGAATTCCACGAATACGCTTTTATCGACGACGTTAACAATGTCCGCGGTTCCATTGACCTTCTCCTCGTAAAAGCAGGGGAGAAAGCCATCATCGTCGACTACAAAACCAAGTCACTAGACGATGAAGCCTATGAGAGACAATTGAAGCTATACAAGCAATATGTTGAGAGGGTTTTCAAGCTGAAAGCTGAAACATATCTCCTTTCGATTTCGGATAGCATACTAAAAGTAGTAGAATAGCCATATGCCAGAGAAAAGGATCAGCAAAGAAAACTTCGCTCAGCTCTTAGAGACCATCCATGCTCCAAAGAGTCTGAATTTCGATTTTCTTTATGAATGCTTCCTCGATTCGCTTGATTCGGATGACGCTTTCAAAGAGGAATCCTCTTTCGTGAGCAAGATGAACCTGAACCCTCTTCAGGTGCTTCTTTATCTCGTCAATGAGCATTCCTTCTATCTCGTCACCCATCCAGAGAAAAAGGAAGCGGACCTCATCAAAGATGAGAAGTATGAGCAGCTCCTTCTTTCCCTGACCCTCGACAAGTATTACACGAACGAGCATTTGGCCTACCGCAACCAAAACTTCTCGAACCGTTTCACCCCAACGATCTCAACCCTCACCTTATATCTCAACTTCGTCCTTGGCATGCTTAGCCGCTACCCACAAGGCAACCCTAATGAGACCCTCGTCATCGATGTGATGAAGAAGGGCTTCTCAATGGCCCAGTGCATCGTCAATCTTCTTGAAAACGGCTACGAAACCGAGGCCTTTTCCACTTGGAGGACCCTCCACGAGAACGAATGCATCCTCCAGGTTTTGGTCTCTTATGGTAAGCCAGTCATGGATGCTTATGTCGCCCATATGAGATATGCGGTGGCCTTCCGTGGCGGACTTTCCTCAAAAGAAGAGACCGACCAGGTCTTCGCCTCCATCAAAGAAGGCATGAAAGAGAACGACCTCAAATCGAAGGACATGAAGCGTTTCATCGAATATGGTTGGCTCTCCGCGATTCTGGATGTGAAGATGGGCAGAATTCCAGACTTCAAATTCAATTTCCGCGACGGCGTTGAAAGATGCGCCAACCTCCGCCAATACTCAAAGGTCTATGAGATGTCGAGCGAGATCGCCCATTCCTCGCCTCTTCTCATCTACAGCCGTAAGACCTATTTCTACCTCGTCACCATCCTCAATCTCTACGAATCATTCTTCAGACTCGAGAAGATCTTCAAGACACTCTACTTCGCAAACATCCCAGAAGAGGCCCAAAAACAGTACCTCCAGATGCAAAGTCTCTACTACGGAGAACTCCTTTCCTGCTACAAGTTCGAAAAAGCCAGATTAGACGGAATGGTCAAGTCAGGCTCGGCTGAAAAAGACGAAAAGTAAAGAGAAGGTCGTATTTCTTAGTTAGGAAACCAAGAAATAGCCTCTCTTTTTTTGTGGCATTTTCCCTATTAGGGAAGTAAAGTATACTAGTTCAATATCCCCTTTTTGGAAATATGGTAGAAAAATATCTCAAATTAAACGAACACCAGAGAACCCTCTTCTGGCTCATAGTCATCGGCGTAGTTGGCTTCATCGGACTTTGCCCATTTTTCTTCTTCTACGAGGACAAAGGCTATTCCTATCCGATGGGCTGGCTTTTAGGCACTCTCGCCGAGATCCTTTCCTTCTTCACCATCATCAAGATGAGCGAAGCCCTTCTCCCAACGGAAGAGGAGCCAAACCCAAGGCCAACCAAGATCATTCTCTACGTCGCTTTGAGATTCCTCATCTATATCGCCGTTCTCGTTATCGGCGCCATTTGCACCTGGACCGATTGGTTCGGTGGTTTTGATATGTTCAATTTCTGGATGACCTTCGTCGGGCTTCTCCCAATCCAGGTCCTCCTTGTTATCCGCGGGCTTAAGTCCAAGAGGGCCGTCAGGTGAATTCGTTAAGCGTCCTAACCTTAGAAAGAGTCACCAGCGCAACATCCCATTCTTTTAGCGACAAAGTGGAATCGATGTTCCATTGGGATGGCTGGGCTTCCATAGACGCACCATTGGTGAGCTCGCTTTTCGTTATGGCCATCCTTGCCGTCATCGGCATTGTGGTG
>JAFXLR010000117.1 GCA_017531065.1 Bacilli bacterium | reverse complement strand
CCGATGAAGGCGATGCCGGTGCCTGGGTTGCCAGCGATGAAGCTCGTGACCGAGCCAACTGCGCCAGCGGCAAGTCCAGCTGCAAGGCCAATGCCAGCCGCGAAGACGGCGATGTCGATGACCCATAAGACAATGAAGAACACGCAGACAAGGACGAATCCGACGATGGCTAGTGGTAGCCATAATGGAGCGCCAAGAATCAGAAGGATGATCGTTCCAGCACCCATGTGCTTGGTCTCACGGATTCTTTCTTCTTTTCTCTCTTTCGCGGTCTCCCTAATGACCGACTTAAGTGGCATGTCCACTTTGATGTTCTTGATGATCATGTCGATGCTTCCAAGTGAGGAAACGGCTTGTTCTTCGCTCATGCCGTTTTCCATACGGTCATCGATGATCTCGGAGTAGAACTCAATTGAATTTTCTACTTCGTTACGAGGATAGCCTCTTAGGGCCCCTCTTATTTCGTTAATAAACTCATTCTTTCTCATCTGTTTTTCATCTCCCCTTCGATGTAGGCATATATATCCATCATCGATTTCCATTCGTCCAGGAATATCCTGATTCTTCTTTGCCCTAATGGCGTTATCGCGTAATACTTCCTTAACCTTCCGTTATGTTCCATCGAATAGGTTTCGACGGCTCTCATCTCTTCTAGTCTTCGGAGAATCGGATACAAGGTTGATTCCGATATCTCGACGTGGGGCGACAGATCCTTGATGATCATGTAACCGTAGGAGTCGCCTTGGAGCAAGGAAGCCAAGACGCAGATATCTAGCATTCCGCGTTTTAGTTGTACATCCATTGAAATACCTCCCAACGCACAATACTATACGAGGCATAGTATATCGTGTCAAGAGGTATAGATAAAAAATTTTTTCCTTCGTGTATACGCGTGTTTATCAAGAAATAAAGAGTATGAAAAAAGGACCCCCAAACGAGGGTCCTTAGTCTAATCAATTAACAATTAGGCTTGGGTGGTAGGCATGAATCTGAAGCAGTCAAGAGCAGGGGCTCTCTCAGCGAATTCAAGAGCGAAGGTATTCTCGCCTTGGAGAACATTGACGGTACCGATGGTGACTTCAACGGTTGGAGCACCCATGACTGGATTGGACTCGATCTTAGCTTCTCCAGCTGGGGTGACTACTTGGTCATTGAGTTTGATGGTGCAGTCGGTACCAAAGACAAAGTCTTCATTCATCTGGTAGTGGGAAGCACCAGCGATGATGAGGGTCATCTGCTGAGCCTTTGGAGAAGTGAAAGCATAATTCAAAGTAACAGCAGAGGAAACGTTGTAACCAGTGATGTAGGCACCGCCGCTGTGGCCGTTTTGGATGCCAGTGGTTCTATCGGTAAACTTGCTGAATCCGGCTGGGGCCTCTTCGTTGGTGTAATCTTCGGCTTCGACTCTGATCTCGCCTTCGATGACTTTCTTATCGACAGTGACTTCGACTCTGGCGGAGTACATGCCATCTTTCTTGATGGTGATGTTGGCAGTGCCAAGAGCGACGCCGTGGATCTTACCGGTCTCGTCGACGGTGGCGACACTTTCCTTATCGGAAGCGTAGCTGACGCCGGTGGCGTCGGTTGGCTTGGTGAGGGTGATCTGGGTGTCTTCACCGATGTAGGCGGTTAAACCAGTGGCGCCCTCTTCAAGCTGAACTTCGATCTTCTCTTTGGTAGGAGCAGCTTTGACAGCGATGGTGGACTGCTGCTTGGAGTAGACGACTAAGTCATCGATATATGGGGCAGTGGCTTTGAATGAAAGCTCTAAGACGTTGTCGCCAGCGATGAGGTTTTGCTCACCGAGAGAGAACTCTTTGAAGTTGCTATTCGAATCGGTGGAGGCTAAAGCCTTGCTAGCAAGGGAGATAGCGGCGTTGTTGAACTTGACGTCCATGACTGCGCTCATATCGGTGACGCCATCCTGGCTGGCCATCATGATGACGAGCTCGGCTTTGATAGCGGCGCTGGAGGTGAATGTTAAGGTTTCTTTGTCGCCATTGTCTAAGTGGGCGATGCACTTGAGATCGGAAGCGTTGCCATCAGTTCTCTCATAGACTGGTGACCAGCCTTCATCGGCAGTTCCCCACCAGCCATCGGCGGCATAGTGATCAGCGTCTTCGAAGTGAAGAGTCGCGGTTGGAGCAGGTCTCGTGACAGTGATGGTGATTGAGCCTTTGGTGTAGCCTTCTAAAGAGGCAGAGATGGAAGCGGTGCCAGGGGCAACGGCGGTGACTTTGCCGGTTGCGTCAACGGTGGCAACGGCTTCGGCGGATGATTTCCATTCGACGCCGGTGAGGGCTTTGTCGCCTTCTTTGGCGCTAAGCTGAACGGTTTCTTCCATAACCAAGGTCTTCTTGTCGCCTTCAGCGGAGACAGTGATCTTTGGTTTGACGACGGAGCTAGCTGCGGAAGTGCCAGGAGCGGCACTTGACTCGTCAGTGCTTGGAGTTCCTCCACCACAGGATGCAAGACCTAAAGCAAGTGCTAAGGCTGCTAGTGGTAGAAATTTTGTCTTTTTCATTTTTTAAATTTCCTTCCTTTTTTAAAAATGAATATTGGACTCATACGCATGCGATCCATAGGGGTTTTGCGGGCGATAATGAATCCTTGTATGTAAATATTATAAGTTTTTAAGGTGGGGAAATTAATTAATTTCTATAGATATGAAAAAAAGTGGAAGGGCTTTCATAACCTTTGTCCACTTTTTTGAAATTGTTATTTTTGTAGTTGATATTAGCTGAGGTATTGGAACTTCTCAGCGCCTTTGGTGTTGAGCCATATAAGGATCAGCCAAGAAACAAGTCCGAAGATGAATGCTACGATGAAGAGATAAGCGAATGTCGGGAAGTGTGCGCCTAAGACGAAGAGGTAAAAAAGTATGAACGCGATTGGCGCGACAAACGCTATCAATATGCATAAAAGGACTGAAGCGCTTTGCTTCAAAGCAACGTTCTCATTCGTCCAGTTGAGCATCGGGTGTTTTAGGTTGCAAGCAAGGCCAAACACACCAAAGAAGAAGATAATTGCCGCTGACAATAGGGCAAGGGCAATGATGTCGAGGACTTCAAGGCTAAGACCGATGCCAATTAAGATGACGCTTGGGATGGTAAAGGGCAAAGCGATGAGGCAATGAAACTCAATTTTTGACCAAAGAACTTGCTTCATGTGGATTGGGAAAGATTGAAGGAGGGCAATCTTCTTGCCTTCAAGAGAAATCGAAGGGGCGGTGATGACGCTTGTGCCAGCCAAAAAAGTGACCGCTAAGAAGACTGCCATTGGAGATAAAAGTTTGATTAGCGCCATAGCCATGGCCATATCTTCTGGGGCAGCAGTTCCAGAAGCGGCGAAATTAGTAAGCGCAACCTGTATGGCGTCGCGATTAACGACAGCTAAGATGCCGATAATCGGCAAGAAGATGTAACCCAAAGATGAATTGAGGATGTACATCGCATTAGAGAAATAGTGTTTGAACTCTCTCTTGATGAGGGTGCCGTTGACGCTCTTTTGCTTGTCTTGGCGTTTGTCGCTCGTGATGGCTTTGCCTTTGTTATTGGTCAAAAGGATCTTGTTGAAGCTAATGGTAAGAACCCAGTAAACGAGAACGAAGAGAATGGCGCTGACAAGGAAGAAGATGATGCCTTCAAGAGGGCTTCCTAAGCAGCCTTTGCCAAAGGCATAGGCAGGGACGAACGCCCCAAGTCCGCCAGCAACGGCTTCCGGATCTTCAAAGAGGGTCATGATTCCGTTTTGGAGCTGAGAGATAAGGGCCATGTAGCCAATAAATCCAGCAAGGAAGAGAACGACGATGATGAGCGTTTTGTATCTGCCCATGTGGGTGGCGGCTTTAGCGATAAGCCAGCCAAGAATGGCAGTCATGAAAAGAATGACGAAGGAAAGACCAATCCAAAGAAGGATTTGGAAAACGACCCCTAAAGCGGTCACAAGGCCTGGAGCCATGATGTAGAAGATGACGTAGAAAGGGAGAAGGACAAGGCTTTCCCAAGCAAATCCCGAGAACCAAACTCCAAAGAGTCTCACGAATAAGAGCTTCCAGGATGGGACCGGGAGAGAAAGGAGGAATTCGTTATCCTTCGCTAGATATAAAGAGTTATAGGTCATGAAGACGCTGCCGATGATCGATAAGGTCACCGCGGCAATCGCACCCATTCCAAAGTAGGCCCAAGCAGTGTCAGGGTTTTGGAAATAGGTAAAACCTAATCCGAGAGCGAACATGCTCGAATAACCAACGACCGTGAGAATTAGCAAGGCGTAAAGGACGATATATAAAGTAGCTTTTCCTCCAGACACTCTCTTGCCGTCTTTGCCACGTAAAAAGACGGAGAAAAGTTCGAGGAACTGCTTTTTGAGCAGGGCTTTGATCATTGTTTGTCACCCTCCAACTCAAGGAAGACATCCTCAAGGGAATCATCGCCTTTGACTTCTTCCATAGTGCCAGAACGGATGAGCTGGCCTTTTTTGATGATGGCGACTTTGTCGCAAAGCTTCTCAGCAACTTCAAGGACGTGGGTGCTGAAGAAGATGGCTCCGCCCTCATCGCAGATCTCTCTCATCATGTCTTTGAGGAGTTTGGCGGCCTTCGGGTCAAGACCGACGAACGGTTCGTCCATCATGATGAGTTTTGGGCTATGGATCCAAGCGCTGATGATGGCGAGTTTCTGCTTCATGCCGTGCGAGTAGGAAGAGATGACGGCTGGAAGATCTTTCTCGAGTTCGAAAGCGCTCGCGTATTTATGGATCTTGGCTTTTCTTTCTTCGATTGAGACGCCATAGATGTCGGCTACGAAATCAAGATACTGCAGACCGGTCATGTAGTCATAGAGTTCTGGGTTATCTTGGATGTAGGCCATCTTCTTTTTGCAGCCGATAGGATCGTTCTTCATCGAAACACCATCGATGGTGATTTCGCCTTTGTCGAACTGAAGGATGCCAGCGCAGGCTTTGAGAGTGGTGGTCTTGCCCGCGCCGTTATGGCCGATGAAGCCGTATATTTCGCCTGGGGCGATGTGGATGCTGAGATCGTCAACAGCCTTTTTCTCGCCGTATGTCTTGGTTAGATTTTCGATGTTTAACATAGTTACTCCCTGTTCAAGTTACTTAAACCTCTATAACATAGCAACTTTTCAAAAAAAGGGCTAGATACTTTGGGTTGCAAACGAACTTTAGAGTGGATTTGCAGGGGATTTTTACAAATTAAAGCAAATTCTCAGCAAATCTCTAAAAAAGGTGAAACAATATAATTAATGAAAGTTAATAATCCGATCTTTCGGAAGGCGCGAGTTATAACCTCGCCATTTACGTGGTTAGCCATAGCTGTCTGTTTGGGACTCAATTTTGGTGTGTCCTATTTGGCGAGCTCGACCTTACACGGCATCGGGGTCATGCTTTACCTCGATTGCATTTTCACGATCCTCGTCAGCTGCATCTACGGTTACTTCCCAGGTCTCATCGTCGGCATGGGTACAAACCTCCTCAACTGCTTCTTTGATGGAGCTTCGATTTACTACGCCTTCATCTCCGGATTCATCGCCATCGCCGCCGGCCTCATGATGAGGACTGGCATGTTCAGAAAATGGTGGGGTTACATCCTCGCCGTTCTTGTTTTCTCCTTCCTCGGTGGCGGACTCGGCTCTGTCGTCACCTACTTCTTATATGGACAGAATGTCGACGTCATCACCCCAAGCCTTTGCGCAGATCTCTATAACAACTTCGGAATGACGCCGTTCTGGGCGAGTTATTTTGCGAACTCCCTGTGGGATCTGCTCGATAAGACCATAACGATGGTCATCATCCTCGCCGTCTTCCTTCTTTACCCCAAGAACGAGAAAGCCATCGAATTCTTCCCTAATACTTTCATGTTAAGGAAGCCATGGAATGAGCCGGTGAAACGCAAATTCTATGAGGAGACGTCCATTCATTCCCTCGATTTTAAGATCATCGCCATCATGACGATCGCCTATACCCTTCTTGGCGTGGCTGTCGCGAGCGTCCTTGGCATTTCCTATCAGAACAACGCGTTCGATGAGGCTGGCGAATCCGCTAAGCAATATGCGAACGCGGTCACCTACGTCGTTGATGGGGATGAGGTCAATCTTTGGATTGCCCACTCCGAGGAAATCCACCAGAACCCAAGCGCTTACGGATACGCGAACACATTCGCTGGCTTAGAGTCGATCAAGATCTCAAACGAAAAGGTCCTGGATGTCTATGTCTTCACGACCGATGGCACAACCGTCCTCGATCTCAAGTTTGGCATGGACTATCTTGGCAAGCCTCTCCCTCACGGAGATGAATATGAAGAATTCATGAAGAATGACGCGATTGAGACTTACGTCATCCATAATGGCGAGCACGGAAACTTCTTCAGTTACTATTGCCCAATCAAAGATAGCGCTGGAAATACGGTCGCTTATGCGGTCGCGAACATCGACGCCTCGATGATTAACGTCCAGGTCTTCTCCAATGCCGTCAAGGTTCTTGCCATTGAGGCTTTCGTCTTCTTGATTGGCGGCGCCGTCCTTATCCATAACATCAGATACTTCTTCATTGTTCCTCTTAAGATCGTTGATTCTGAAATCCGCGCTTACGAAGCCATCGGTCCAAAGAAGTGGCTCACTAGCAAAGCGAGAAAAGGCCTTGTCAAACTTAGGGGCAAGGATGAAATCTCTAACCTCTCTTCGCTTAGCCATAGCACGATGGATTTAGCCTCGGAAAGCATTCTCAAGATCGAAGAGCAAACCGCTAAGCTCATCGCCACCCAAAAAGGCGTCGTCTTTGCCCTTGCTGAAATCATTGAATCGCGTGATAAGTGCACAGCCGACCACACGACCCGTACATCTCAATATTCATCAATGATTGCCAAAGAGCTCGTCAAAGAAGGCAAATACACCGAAATCCTTACCGATGAATATCTCGAGGACTTCGCGATTGCGGCCGCTCTCCACGATGTCGGTAAGATCAAGATTCCTGATGCCATTCTCAATAAGCCTGGCAAACTTACCCAAGAAGAATATGAAGTCATGAAGGAACACACTCTTGAAGGTGAGAAGATCATCGAACTCGCTCTCAAAGGCATTGGGGTTTCTTCCGAATATCTAACGACCGCAAGACAAGTTTCCGGTGGCCATCATGAGAGGTGGGACGGAACCGGTTATCCTCGCGGACTTAAAGGTGAGGAAACGCCTTTATGTGCCAGAATCGTTGCCATTGCTGACGTCTTCGATGCCCTTACTTGCCGTCGACCATATAAGGAACCTTGGCCATTCGAAAAAGCCGTTGCGACTATCCAAGAAGAGAGTGGAACCCACTTTGATCCAGAACTTGTAGACGCTTTTATGGCGATAAAGGATCAAATCAAAGAATACTTCGATAAGAAGTAAGTTATAACTAACCTTAATCCCTTTCCTTGATGGCAAGGGATTTTTCTTTGCCACATAGTTTTTATAGCAAATGGAAGTAGTTAATTATACTAGATGGCATCGGCATTTTTCCCTATTTTCAAAGTGCGAATAATCCATATAATGTTGCACATGGAAAAAATTGTTATCTCATCGGAATCATCCCTCGATCTCAAAAAGGATGAAGCTGCCAAATATCACATTCACGTTATCCCTTACACTCTCCTCTTTGGCGACGAATGCGCTCTCGATGGTGAGTATGGTGCAAAGGACATATTCGCCTACACGAAAAGAACCGGTAAGCTCGCCAAGACAAGCGCCATCAATGCCGAGGAATATAAGAGAAGGTTCACTGAGCTTTTAAAGGATCACGACTACCTCATCCATTTCTCAATCGGCGCAAAAATCTCCTCAACCTATGAACACGCCCTCCAAGCCGCTAGTGAATTCGAAGGCAAGGTCCATATCGTTAACACCATGAACCTTTCTGGTGGCATCGCTCTACAAGCCATCTATGCTAGAGAGCTCATTGAGCAAGGCAAATCCTTCAAAGAGGTCTGTGATGAAATAGATAGAAGAGCCCCTTATATGCATGGCTCATTCGCTCTCGAATCAGTCGACTATCTTTACAAGGGAGGAAGATGCAACGCTCTTGCGATGCTTGGCGCTAACCTCTTAAAACTCCGTCCTCAGATTCTTCTCGCCGATGGAAAAATGGTCTGCGGTAAGAAGTTCCGCGGCAAGAAAGAGAAGTGGGTCTTCGATTATCTAGAGGAAACTCTCTCCGCCAATAAGAACCCTGATCTCACTAGAGTTTTCGTGGCCTACACCGAGATCGACAAAGAGCTTCTCGATAAAGCCTATAACCGCCTTAAAGAATTCGGTTTCAAGGAAATCATCGTCCACGAGGCTCAAGGAACGGTCTCGTGCCACGCCGGTCCAGGAACCTTCGGAATCTTCTTCTATAACAACAAATAAAAAACAAAAAATCCGTGGCAAAATCGCCACGGATTATTTTTTGTCGATGTTTTTAGAAACCAGGCTTCCCAAGAAGATGGAACATGTTCTTCTTGTAGATTTCGACGCCTGGCTGGTTGAATGGGTTCACTTCGTTGAGGTAGGCGCTCATGGCGCAAGCTCTCTCGAAGAAGTAGAAGAGATAGCCAAGGTTGAATGGGTTCATTTCCTCTAACTCAAGGACGACGTTGTTGTTGCCGCCTTCTTCGGTGTGGGCTTTGATCGTTCCTTCGAAGGCTTTGTCTTGGATGCTTCCAAGGGTTCTTCCTTCAAGGTAGTTAAGTCCATCAAGGTTATCTTCGTCATGAGGGACTTTGACTTCGTGACGGTGCTTTCCTAAATAGAGAGTGGTCTCGAAGAAGACAGGGCTTCCATCTTGGATGAATTGGCCAAGCGAATGGAGATCAGTGGAGAAGGTGGCGCTATCTGGGAGAAGGCCTTTCTTCTCTTTGCCTTCGCTTTCGCCATAAAGCTGTTTCCACCATTCGCCAATCTGGACGAAGCTTGGGACATAGGTGATGAACATCTCAACGGCTTTCTTGTAGTGGGCCCACATCTCGTGACGGATGACGGCGTATTTGTAGCACTCATTGACTTTGAGGTCTGGGTTTGAGGCGTCTTCTCTAGCTTTGGCAGATCCTTTGAGGATGGCTTCTGGGTCGATGCCAGCGCAGGCGATTGGGAAGAGACCGACAGCGGTCTGGACGGAATAGCGGCCACCGATATCATCTGGAAGGACGAAACGGACGTAGCCTTCTTTCTTGCAGAGCTCTAAGAGAGCGCCTTTATTGGCATCGGTGGTGGCGAAGATGGATTTTCTCGCAAAATCAACACCGTCTCTCTTCTCGAGATATTCCTTAAGCAAACGGAAGGCGACGGAAGTCTCGGTGGTGGTTCCGCTCTTAGAGATGACGTTGATGGCGAACTTCTTGTCCTTGAGGTATTCAAGGCATTCGGCAACATAAGTTGGATCAAAGGTCTGGCCCATGAAGAGGATCTCTGGTTTGCCTTTGAGGATGGTTCCGTTGATGGCTTCAATTGCAGCGCGGGCGCCTAAGTAAGAGCCGCCGATGCCGCAGACAACGAGGACATCGTAATTCTCACGGACGTATTTGGACCATTTTTTGATCTGTTCGAGTTCTTCTTTGTTATAAGTCTCAGGATAATCGACCCAGCCAAGGAAATCGTTTCCAGCGCCAGTCTTGTTGATGATGGCTTTGTGGATCTCATTGACGCTTTCTTGATAAGCGGCGAAGTCGACCTTATCCACGAGATGGTCGGTAAGTGTTTTGATGATCATTTTTGATCCTCCTCAGTTTCGTTTTTGATCCATTCTGGAAGCATCTTTTCGAGGGCTTCGAAAGAGACTTTTTCGAGTGGGATTGGTTCCTTTTTGAGAGATTCCCTTTTCTCTTCTGGGGAAAGGGCTTTTGCGCTTACACGCATGAAGTTCTTCTTCTCATCGTAATCGATGACTTTGACTTTGTAGATATTCCCAGCTTGGACGAAGCTCGTGAAATTACGGACATAGGAGTTTGTGAGCTCGGAGATATGGAGAAGTCCTGTCTCGTTGTTATCGAAAAGAAGGATGGCGTATTTAGGGTAGATTTTGACAACGGTGCCTTCTAAGATGTCGCCTTTTTTGCTGTGTTCGATCATTTCTTCTTTTTCCTCGATTGCTCAAAGAACTTTAAGTGGTCTTTGTTTGTGATTTTGTAGTTGGATGGGTCACCATTAACGATGGTGGCTTTGGTGCCGGTTGCTTTGGCGACAAGAGATCCTTCGTCAGTGTAGGCTGAAGGATCCTCGATTCTTAGGAACGAAGAGTAAAGCAAGGCATATGAGAATGTCTGTGGGGTTTGGAGTCTAACGACACTAGACCTATCGACGTAGTTATCGATCGCGCCGTCTTTGATGATGGCCATGGAGTCGTCTGCTTTGATGGCGGTCACGGCAGCCTGGCTCTTAGTTGCCTCAAAGATGTTTCTCGAAATCATGTCGCTAGTGACATTAGGACGGTCAGCGTCATGAATAAGGACAAGGGAATGAGGATTGATCTTATTCTCCCTTAAGAACCAGATGGCGTTCTTGCAGGAAAGTTCTCTTTCTTCTGCACCCTCAATAACGGCGTGCGGTTTCTTATTTAGGCCGTTTTTGCGGAGGATATTTTCGGTTTTGTCCTTGAATCTCTTCGGTACGACATAAATAACGAAGTCGATTGAATGGCAATCTGAGATGGTCTTTGCAGCATAAACGAAAAGCTCTTGGCCAGCGACTTCCATGTATTGCTTTGGCGTGTCGCTTTCAAGCCTAAGGCCTTTGCCGCCCATAAGCAGGACAGCGTAGTTATGCGTCGCAGAGAAATTGAAAACCATTTAGTCGTTATTCTCCTTGTAGGCTTTTCCTTTTTTCTTGAGTGATTCGTTGATGGCGACGCCTTCAATGATGAGGCGCATGATCGAATCGAGTTCTTTGCCTCTTTGGTAATTGGCAGGGGCAACATAGTTGACGCGGCCATCGTAATAAAGCTTGTCAACCTTGTCTTCTTGTCCCTCTGGATAGACGGCAATCGAGTGGCCACCGTTCTCTTTGGCGGTGATCATCGCAGGGATGTCGGTAAGTCCATCGCCGATATAAACGATATTGG
>JAFXLR010000116.1 GCA_017531065.1 Bacilli bacterium | reverse complement strand
TACCGCTCCATCAGGCATGACGTAAGAAGGAACGACGCCATACTTCTTAACAAGGTTAGAGAACCAGTTGAAATATCCTCCATCGGAAGTGTTATCGAGATTCCAGGTATTCATCCTTGAGTCGATTGGCTCATCAAGGAGAAGAAGCGCTCTTTCAAGTGTGGCGTTGCTCTTCTCTAATTTGTCATAGAACTGAAGATAAGCTTGGGAGAGTTCGATGTTCTTGATGCCAAGGTTCTTCATAAGAATGGTTCTAAGGACATTGAGACCAGCGAACATCCAGCATCTTCCTGATTGCTTCTGATTGGTGACGGAGCCTGCTTTGACATCAACGCTGAAGGTATTCGTCAAAGAATCGAAGGTCTCTTTGTCGATTGCGCTATTAAATAAGCCATTGTGGGTAACCGTTCTTTCGATTACTTTGTGGCTCTTCTCTTTTTTGTATTCTTCTTCGTAGGCTTTTAATTCTTTCTTTTCGATTGTTTCTTTCATTAGAATTCTCTCCTCCTTTAGGCAGCGTGAATAACATATCACAAGAAAAAGAAAACTAAAGGATTACTTTTTTAAAGTAAACGAAAGATTGTTTCAACCTAGGTTTTTTGATCGCGCTGAATAACAAATGTGAAACAAAACTGGCCTTTTTTGATAAAAATGTTTCACACAAAAGATTGCAAGAACGCGAAAACTCTAATCAAAAACGCCCCACGAATTGTGAGGCGTCTTTTTTATCTATGTTTCGCGTGGAAAGCGACTGAGACTCCGCCAGGTCCGCTATGGGCGCCAGCGGTTGGGTTGCAAGGAACTTTCTCAATATTAAGGTCTTCACCGAATTTGGCTTTGAGCATCTCACACATCTTCTTAACAAGAAGCGGGGCATCGGTATGGCCAACGACGAACGTGTAATTCTTGATGTCCTCCCCAAGATCCTCAACGAACTTGACCATCGTCTTTAAGGCATTAGCCTGACCAATAGCCTTGCCAAATGATCCCATGATGCCTTTCTCATTGATGTTGATAAGAGGTTTGATGCCGATCATTCCTCCCATGAACGCGCTGAAACCGGAAACGCGACCAGATCTTCTAAAGAACTTGAGGTCATCGGCGAAGAAGTAGCAGGCGAAGTGCTGTCTTTCCTCTTCTCCCCATTTGATGAGCTCGTCGATGGTGGCGCCTTTCTTATATCTCTCAAGCATCTCTTTGACGATGACGTAGGCGCCAGTGGTCATGCTCATGGTGTCAAAGTGCTCGAATCTGACATCAGGGTATTTCTCTTTGAGCTCACTAATGGCCTTCTCCATGTTGTCGAAGGTAAGGCTCATCGCACTAGAGAAATGGATATAGAGAATCGTATCCCCTTTAGCGAAAGCGGGTTCGAATATCTTTTTGTAATTGGCAGGTGATAATGCGGCAGTGGTAGGAATTGTTCCTTCACGGAGCATGTTGTAATAAGCGTGAGGCTCGAATTCCTCAAAATCGACATATGGATAGACTTCTTTCTCACCGATGAAGTAAGGCATCGAGATGAGGGAGACGCCATATTCCTCAGCCTGGGCTTTGGTGATATCGCAATCAGAATCGACGAAAATGTGAAGCATAGTTAATAACGACCTTTCGTATGTATAAGATGAGTTTATAGGAAAGCGTTTGGAGTTTCAAAGACGCATTGTCCTAAGTGCCGGTTCTCGCTTTGTTCCTTCTGCATAGACAAGATGTCTACCAAAAGAAACAAGAACGGTAGGTATGTTTCGTCTTCCGCGAGGTTTATTCATCACACCAGGTTAATCCTTTCTTGATAAACGGATCTGCTCCAAACCTGCCTTCGAGGTATTGTTTGCCATAAACGGCGTCTTTCCTAACCATTTCACCTTTGTAATTGACGATATTGGAAAGCGGCACGTAACGAGTGGAGCAATCTTCATCCCTGTAGGCAAACCAAATCTCATCTCTTCTGAATAACTTATTATTCATGTTCGTGATGTCATGGGAATTGAAGATGAGTTGTCTTGACTCGTTTTCTTTTGAGGTGAACATCTCAACGACTGCTTTGATAAGCTTTGGATGAAGGTGGGCGTCGAAATCATCTGCGACATAGACACTTCCTTCGTTAGAGAGAAGGATGTCAAACACAAGGTTGATTGCCTTGATCGTTCCGCTCGATTCATTCCCAACTGGAATAGAGAATGTCTCTCCGTTTTGGTTTTTCCTTTCGACGTATAGAGCGAAAACCCCTTGTTCAACTTCTTTGAATTCCAGCTTTGTGATTTTCATATCGAAAGCGTTCAAAAGAGTCTTCGCTTTGGTCAAACAAGGTTTAAGCAACCCCATGTGTTCTTTTGAATAGTTGAAGGGGATATTCTCTCTCCTTGGCCAAATATAAGAGGTGATTTCTTTGTATAGGATAAAGATCGGCGATGCGTCTTCGTTGGTTTTATCTTGGGTGAATGTGTCATTGAAATACTTTAGGAATGTGTAGTTTTTCGCCAACGCTCTTTTGCCTCTGATCAAATCGATGTCACTAAGGGGTTCACAGATGACAAAACCTTTGTCGTCTCGTTCGAAGAGGGGAGTGAACTCTTTTTCGTCGAGCTTTCTGTATACCATCTCTTCTTTTTTGATTTCGATATCAATCGCCCATACAAGTGGGTTTAAAAGAATCTGCGGGTTCATCACCTGCTTGAGTTTGTTCAAATTGACGGTCACAGAGTATTCGATTTCATAGCTACCGTTAACGACGTATATGGTGAAGACAGTATTTTTCCCTTTTGAGAAAAGGTTCGGGAAATAATTCTCGTTCTTGATTGAGTCGTTGAACAACGGGCGTTGTTGAATGACGGTCGAGAGGACGCTGATAGCCTTAAGGAGATTGGACTTGCCGCCTCCGTTAGGTCCATAGATCGAAGCGACCTTAAGCAATCTTTCTTCTCCATTCTCAATCACGTGTTCCGGATATTCGGAAACGACGGTCTTAGGGCAGGCTTCCATTGTGAAAACTTGCTCTTTTTGAATGGATTTGAAATTTGATACTCTAAACTCTTTTAACATATCGGGGGCTCCATGAGATTTTTTCTCACGGACATTATGAACCTTTTGCGGTTCGCTGTAAATCCTCATGAGATTTTTTCTCACGGCATAGTATTGGGTCGTTCACGCTGATATATATCCCTCCTCACTTACCATATAGAGGAGCAGGGGATGATTTTTCACAAAAAAATAATAATAAACAGGAATAATAAAAAACGCCCCGTTGGGGCGCTTTTCTTTTAATCCTTGTATTTTTTCCAAGGGATATAGACGGACACTTTCTTTTGGTAATTAGAATACTCAGGGTATTTCCCTTTGGAGATGTTCTCCGCAAGGATGGTGGATCCGATGAATAACAATATAAGTAGAAGTGCACCAATCCCACTTAGATTGAAGATACCTGTTATTCCGTATTCACCCACTAAAGCAGATATAGAGAAGATATACACACCAACCCAGATGGATTGCTCACCAAGGTAATTAGGGTG
>JAFXLR010000115.1 GCA_017531065.1 Bacilli bacterium | reverse complement strand
CGAATCATCATGGACAGGTTTCAAAGATAGATTCGGCCTTACTTCCTCTTCAAATGAGGATTATGGATACGGACAAGGTTTTGTCCCTTCTTTCTATACCTATTCTGGCGCGACGAGCCTTGAGGAACGTTTACGCATCGTGGACGCTGCGGTATATCTCAACGACACCATCAAAGAAGACACAGCCGATGGCTCCTATTATGTAGCGGACTCTTTCTATACCGAAGAAAGAAAGCCTCTTCTCAATTTCTTAGGGAACACGAAGATCGATACAGAAATCATCAAAGGCATAAAAATACCTAAGCAAGACGTCGAAAACGGCATGTGGAAGAAAAGCGCGGCCGCCAAATACCATGACCCCCTGCTTCTAGGCTTCTTAGAAGCTTACGCTGGCAAGGGTTTTGATTACCACTAGCACTAAAACACTCCAACAAAAACCGCCTTTTTCCGTTTAATTTAGTGAACGGAGTTTTTCTATATGAACCCATTTGCTAGCGTTTTCCAAACTTTTTCAAATAACACTGTCTTAGCCTTTTTCATTGTCTTCGGTGTCAGCCTGCTCTTAGGTATCGCCATGGCCTTGACCTACAAAACCGTCAAGAAAGGCGAGGTTTACACCAAATTCATGCCTATCGCGATGATGATCGTTCCTCTTGCGATGACCACTTTAATCGGACTCATCAACATGAGGAACATCGAAATCGAGACCGAAGGCTATGTCAGAGTCGCCCTCGTCGTGAGCGCTGGCGTTGCCCTTACCCGTTTCAGAAGCGACAAGCTCTCGATGATCGATATGGTTTACCTTATTGTGGCTTCCACACTTGGCATCGTCCTTGGCATCGGCTACTTCATGTATCCTATAATCGTGGCTATTGTCGTCATTGCTATCATGCTCATAGCCCATAAACTCAAATTCGGCGAAAACAAAGATGGCGTGTACACTTTGAAATACCAGGTTGGAGAAGACCTTGCTAACGAGGAAGCCTTTGAAGAGGCTATTTCCGCGCATTGCTCTTCCTATAGCTTGCAGAGTGTCCGCACCGTTGAATATGGTCAGCTTTATGAAGTGAGATATAACGTCACCCTTAAGAAAGGCGACAGCGTCAAAGCCCTTATCGACGAGATCAGGATGCATAACGCCAACCTCAATGTCGCCGTCGTTATGAGCGAGAAGAACTAAAATGCCAACCAATTCCGGCAATTCCTTCTGCCGAATCGAGAATAAATACATCATCCCTTTAGAGAAACTGCCTCTTTTGATTGAGGCTATTTCCGATCGTGTCGAGTTTGATAAGTTCGCCAAAGAGAAAGGGTCTTATCAGGTTAACTCGATTTACTTTGACAATGTTTATGGGGACATTCACCACCGCAACATCGCCAAGCCGAAGTTCAAAGAGAAGCTCCGCTTAAGATCTTATGGCGGTGATAAGCCTATCTACTTCCTAGAGTTTAAGGACAAGATTTTCAAAGACGTCTACAAAAGGCGTATCTACCTTAGCAAAGATGAGGTCGATGACTTTGTGAATAAGGGCATATTCCCTCCAAAGAACGGGGACACCAAACACGATGAATTCATCGATGAGCTCGCGATTTTTAGAGATAGGTATAGAGGATCAATCATCCCTAATACCCTCATGCAATATGAGAGAGTTGCCTACATGAATAAGCCTGGGGAAGATTACCTTCGCCTCACCGTTGATAAAAACATAACTTACCGAAGAGAGGACTTCAACATCAATAAGCTTGGAGGAAAGAGCCTTCTAAAAGAAGGATATGGCATCCTCGAGATCAAGTTCATTGGGGCGATGCCTTTGTTTGTCGCTAAAGCGCTTAATGACCTTGACTTACATAGGCAGACCTTCTCCAAATTCGGCACTTCCTTCCTAAACGAAGCCAAAGAGGCAAGACTCCTATAAAGAATCTTCCTCTTTTTCTTTTCCTAAGTGTTACTTAGTTTGATAATATCCCCATGGCTTATATCCGTAACGTTTTGTCATCGCTTAGGAAAGCCGACCTCGATTTTGCCCTCATCGATGAAGGAGACAGAATCGCCGTCGGTGTCTCTGGAGGAAAAGACTCCCTTTGCCTCCTTAAGGCCCTTTCGATATACACCCTCTACTCAAAGAAGAAATTCACGGTCCATCCGATCTTCCTCGACCTTGGTTTCGACTTCGATAGAAATGAGATAAAAAAGCTGGAGAAATTCGCCGAAGAATGTGGCACAAAACTATCTGTCGTTGACAGTAAATTCGTCTACGATATTTTGAAAGCGCACAAAAAACCTGATGGCCATCTTCCTTGCTCAATCTGCTCGCGCATGAAGAAAGCCGCGATCAACGCAGAAGCGAAAAGGCTTCACTGTAACAAAGTTGCTTTTGCCCACCATAATGAAGACTCTGTCGAAACTTTATTCATGAACATGGTCCATGGAGGAAGGGTCGCAACCTTCGATCCTAAAATGACTCTTGAGAGAACGGGCATCACTTTCATTAGGCCTCTCATCTACTGTCATGAATGGTATTTGG
>JAFXLR010000114.1 GCA_017531065.1 Bacilli bacterium | reverse complement strand
GGCATTTGCTTAGGCATGCAGATCGCCGCCATCGAGTTCGCAAGATACGGCTTAGGCTACAAAGACGCCCACTCCACCGAATTCGACCCAAATACCGCTCACAAAATCATCGATTTCATGCCAGATCAATCGGAAACGATTGAAAAGGGTGGTACAATGCGTCTTGGAAGTTATCCATGCGAGCTTAAAGACGGCAGCAAACTCGCTTCCATCTACGGTGCCAAATCCATCGCGGAAAGGCACAGACACCGTTACGAATTCAATAACGAATATCGTGACGAATTTGTCAAAAATGGCATGCAAATCGTGGGTACTTCACCAGACAACCGTCTTGTCGAGGCTATCGAATATAGCAAAAACGATTTCTATGTGGGAGTGCAGTTCCACCCGGAATTCAAATCCCGCCCAGATAAAGCGCATCCGATCTTCAAGGAATTCATCACGGCTGCGACTAAAGTCAAAAGGAGTTAACGAATATGGAGAAATTCTACGAAACATTCGGCGCTCACGTCTTCAATGACAAGGAGATGAAGAAGCGTCTTACTGATGAAACCTATCAGTTATTAAGAAAGACCATCAAAAACGGCAAAGAGCTTGACCCAAGCATCGCCAAAGAAGTCGCTAACGCCATGAAAGAATGGGCCATGGAGATGGGCGCTACCCACTACTCCCACTGGTTCCAGCCTCTCACTGGTGAGACTGCCGAGAAGCATGACAGCTTCATCGAGTCCCAAAAAGGCGGAGCGGTCGTTGCCGAATTCTCTGGCAAAAACCTCATCAAAGGTGAGCCAGATGCCTCTTCTTTCCCAAGCGGAGGACTTAGAGACACCTTCGAGGCCCGTGGCTACACTGCCTGGGACCCAACCTCCTATGTCTTCGTCAAAGGCAAAACCTTATACATCCCAACCATCTTCTGCTCCTATAATAGCGAGGCTCTCGACCACAAGACCCCATTACTTAGATCGATGGACGCTTTAAACAAGCAAGCCATGCGTATCCTTAAGTACTTCGACAACAAAGACGTCGATCACGTCAAGACCACCGCTGGCCCAGAGCAGGAATATTTCCTCATCGACAGAGATCTTTATGAACAAAGAAAAGACCTTATGTTCACTGGCAGAACCCTCTTTGGTGCCATGCCTCCAAAAGGACAAGAGTTCGATGACCATTATTTCGGCGTCATCAAAACCAAGGTCGCCGAATTCATGGAAGACCTCAATAACGAACTCTGGCAGCTTGGTGTTCTTGCTAAGACCGAGCACAACGAAGTCGCTCCAGCCCAACACGAGCTTGCCACCATCTTCCTTACCTCTAACGTTTCTACCGACCATAACCACATCGTCATGGAAACAATGAAGAAGGTCGCTCAAAAACACGGCCTTGTCTGCCTTCTCCATGAGAAACCATTCGCTGGGGTCAATGGAAGCGGCAAACACAATAACTGGTCAATTAAAACCGACACTGGCATCAACCTTCTTGAGCCAGGCGATACCCCATCTGAGAACGCGAGATTCCTTTTATTCCTCAGCGCCGTCATCAAAGCGGTCGACGAATATCAGGATTTGCTCAGAATCTCCGTGGCCACCGCTGCTAACGATAACCGTTTAGGCGCTAGCGAAGCCCCGCCAGCCATCGTCTCCATCTTCCTTGGGGATGAGCTCACCGAAATTCTCGAAGCCATTGAGAAAGACGTTTCATACAAAGGCAAATCCAAGACCCCAATGAAGGTCGGTGTCACCTCGATCCCAGCCTTCCCAAAAGACAACACGGACAGAAACAGAACTTCCCCATTCGCCTTCACCGGCAACAAGTTCGAATTCAGAATGCCTGGATCTTCGCAGTCAATTGCCACTCCAAACACCGTTTTGAATACCGCAGTCGCCGAAGAGCTTAAGAAATTCGCTGATGTCCTTGATGCTTCAAAAGACCTCAAGAGCGATATCCATAAGCTTGTCAAAGAGACCATCAAAAAGCACAAGAGAATCATCTTCAATGGCAACGGCTATGACCCAAGCTGGATCGAAGAAGCCGAGAAGAGAGGCTTAAGCAACTATCCAAACACCCCTCTTGCTTTGAAGCACTATCTCGACAAGAAGAACGTTGAGCTCTATGTCAGCAATGGCGTTCTATCTCAGGCAGAGCTTGCTTCCAGATACGAAGTCTATCTTGAGACTTACACCAAGACAGTCGCTCTTGAAGCTAGAACCATGCTTAACATGGCTAAGAAAGACATCATGCCTGCCGTCATCAAATATAGCGGAATGATCGCCAAAGACCTTAAGCTCAAGAAAGACGTCGCCCTTGGTTTCGCGACCGATTACGAAGTCGCTTTGCTTAAAGATGTCTCTAGCCTTTCTAACGGACTCTATCTTGCCACCAATGAACTTGATAATGCCCTCACCAAGGCGAGCAAGAAAGATCCTTACGAGCTTGCCTTATATCACCATGACGTCGTGCTTGCCGATATGGTCAAGCTTAGAGACGTCGCCGACAAACTTGAAGTCATTGTCGGAACCGAGTACTGGCCAATGCCAGATTATGGAAAACTGCTTTTCAGCGTTAAGTAATTATGAATAACATCAATGTCGTATTAGGTGCCTTCTATGGCGATGAAGGCAAAGGAAAGATCATCGATTATCTTTCAACTGATGCGGATTATGCCGTCCGCTTCGCCGGTGGCGACAACGCCGGCCACTCAATCGAAGTCGATGGGGTGAGATACGCCTTCCATCTTCTTCCAAGCGGAATCCTCAACGAGAAATGCAAAGCCGTTATCGGAAACGGCGTCGTCATCAACCCAAGAATCCTCTTCCAGGAAATCGCCACCGTTCTTGAGCACGGCCACAAAGTGGACAATCTCTATATCTCTGACAAAGCTCACGTCCTTTTCCCATACCACATCGAACTTGATGCTGCCCTCGAAAGCCAAAGAGGCGGTCACAAGATCGGCACCACAAAGCGTGGTATCGGACCTGCCTATTGCGACAAGTTCGAAAGAAGTGGCATCAGAGTTGGCGAATTCATCAGCGACTCCTTCCTCGAAAGACTTAAGGAGAACGTCGAAAAGAGCAACGTCTCTTTGAAGAGCAAAGGCTTTG
>JAFXLR010000016.1 GCA_017531065.1 Bacilli bacterium | reverse complement strand
AGAAAGGACATAAAGTCATCCTTGCCTCAGGACGTCCTCCTAGGGCGATGCTCCCCTACTATAAGCAACTAGGATTAGATACACCTTTCATTGCCTATAACGGCACCTACGTAACTGATCCTAACGATAAGTCATTCCCACCTCTCAAAGAGGCTTTCCCTTTGAACGACGTCAAAGCCATTCTTTCGGAGATTGATTTCCCTCTTCTCAATTTAGCCTTCGAAGATGATGAGAAGATCTTCATGCATAACCTTGATCCATTCCTCATCGGTTACTTCCCAAAGATGGGCGAGAGAATCGAAACAGGCAAAGCGGAAGACTATCTCACGAAGGATGTGTTCGCTTTAATCTTTGAAGCGGAAAAAGAATACGACGAGAAACTCAAAGAGATCGTTGAGAGGCACGCCCCGATGGGCTGCCGTCACTGGGGAAACTCAAAACACTGCGAAGCTTATTACGCCCATTACGACAAAGGCAATGCAGCCGAGTATATCGCTAAGCATTATGGCATCGAACCAAAAGACATCATTGCCTTCGGAGACAGCGACAGTGACTACAAAATGCTCGCATTTGCAGGCTTAAAATATCATGTTTTCCCCTGCAAATCCCACTTACTTTCCGAAAAAGTCCCTTCATTAGAAAAAGGCAACAACGATGACGCTGTTGCCCATAAGTTAGAAGAATTGCTTCTTAATTAGGCCTTAACTCCAAGGCTTTCAAGCAAGGTTGCGATGAGGTGTTCAGTCCTCTCTTTTAAGCCATTGCCATCCTTTTGGAAGACCTCAACATAGAACTTGCACTTTGGCTCGGTTCCACTTGGTCTAATAGCAATCCACGAAGAATCCTCGAAGATGAGACGGACGACTTCAGACTTATCGTAGTCGAGTTTGGTCTTTTCACCGGTTCTGAGGTCCTGCTTCTCGAGTTTGATGTAGTCCTCAATGATGACGACTTTCATGCCGTCGACTTCATGTGGGAGGCTGTTATGGGCCTTCTCCATGATCTTGGCCATTTCGGAAGCGCCACTAGAGCCAAAGAAGGAAACGCTCTTGGTGATGGTCATGTGGTAACCATACTTCTTCTCGAGGTTCTCATAAGCGACATCAAGCGGGATGCCTTTGAGGTAATAACTGAGAGCCATTTCGCTATAGAGAAGAATGGCTTGGATGCCGTCTTTGTCTCTCACGAATGGTTCGACGATGCAGCCATATGACTCTTCGTATCCGAATTCGAAGTGAGGACCATGTCCTTGCTTCTCATAGAAGTCGATTCTATTGCCGATATATTTGAAACCGGTAAGGAAGCTTTCGTTGGATAAGCCATAGGCTTTGGCAATCTTTCTGCCTAAGTCGCTAGTGACGATAGTGTCATACATGACGCCGTTTGGAGAGAGCTTGCCCTGCTTCTTTCTTTCAGAGAAAAGGTACTCCATGAGAAGGGCGGCACTCTGGTTGCCGGTAAGTCTTTCGTAGGTTCCTTTGCTCGAGAGATAGCTAAGGCCACATCTATCGCCATCTGGGTCGGTCATGACTGTTAACTGAGCGCCGATCTCTTTGGCGAGCTTGATGGATTCATTGAAGGCTTCCGCGTTCTCTGGGTTTGGGGATTCGGTTCCGCCAAAGGCAGGATCGTGGATGCATTGCTTTTCGACTGGATAGATTTCATATCCACAGTCTTTGAAGATACGCATAGCGTTCTCATATGAAGCGCCGTGCTGTGGAGAATAAACAATCTTGAAGCCCTTCTTTGGAAGATCAGGATTGACCTGGGTCTTCATGACAAGGGAAACATATTCATCATCGATTTCTTTGCCAAGGGTGATGGTCTCGGCTTTCTTCTCGGCTTTTGGAGCCTCAACAGTGAGCTCATCTGGGAGGGAGGCAAGGATTTCGAGCATTCTTGAGATCTTGGTTGGGACAAGCTGGCAGCCAGTCTCATCGTAGACCTTGTAGCCGTTATATTCCTTTGGGTTATGGGAGGCGGTGATCATGATACCGCCAGCGGCCTTCATCTTACGGACGGCGAAGGAAAGCTCTGGGACTGGGCGAAGGGCATCGAAGATATAGGCTTTTATGCCCATTTCGTTGAGGATTTCTGCAGAGAGAAGGGTGAACTCGCGGGATTTGAAGCGGTTGTCGTGGGAGATAACAACACCCATTTCTTTGGAGCCAGGGATCTTCTCAAGAAGGTACATGCCGAAGGCGACCGTGGCTTTCTTGACGGTGAAGTCATTCATCTTGTTGGTGCCTGGACCAATGAATCCGCGCATGCCGGCGGTTCCGAATTCGACGTCTTTGAAGAAGGCGGCATCCTTTTCCTCTGGGGTCAATGCGGCGAGGGCTTTCTTATCCTCTTCGCTGACCTTTGGAGAGGCCATCCATCTTTCGTAGTTCTGTTTCACTAAATCAGCCATGGTTATTCCTCCTGATTCTATTCATAGAATATTTTAGGCGTTTCAAAGAATATTTGGACAATATGTGCTTCCTCTTCGCTAAGTTTTGACTCAAAGACCTTCCCTGCTAGGTAATCTAGAGGCGGAAGAGGGTGCTTGAAGCTCATCTTGTAAGCGTGCAAGAACTGGTTCGACCAGCCATAGTTTGTTTTGACGTAACGATTGTTTTGGAAGTCGCCGTATTTGCCATCTCCCATGATTGGATGGCCAATCGATGCGAGGTGGGCGCGGATCTGATGCGTTCTGCCTGTGAGAAGTTCCACTTCAATGAGGGAGAAGCCCATCACGGTTTTGAGGGTTTTGTATTTGGTTATTGCGGTTTTGCCGCCTTTTTCGAGAGGGCAAACGGTTACAAGACCGGTATTTGAGTCTTTCTTGAGAGGCTTATTGATCGTACCTTCTTTGTCGGTGGTGCCCACTACTATCGCAAGGTACTTTTTCTCAATGTCGTCTCTCTCTTTAAAGAGTCGTGTGAGCTCACTTAAGGCTTCATTGGTTTTGCCAAAGACGACAAGACCAGCGGTATTTCTATCAAGCCTATGGGCAGGAGATGGAACGAAGGAATGATTAGCAGGATCAAATTCGCCTTTGTAATAAAGGTAATCAAGAACCTTTCTTGCTAAGGTGTTACGGCTTTCCTTATCGTCTCCGATGACCAAAAGGCCAGAAGGTTTATCGACGACGAGGATATTCTCGTCTTCATAGACGATTGGGTATTCAAGAGGGGCTTTAACGGCTTCCCTTGGTTTTTGGAATTCGGCTAACTGGGCCTCAGTGATGTAGATACGAAGCGTGTCTCCTTCCATAAGGACGTGGTCCTTTTTGATCCAGTGGTCATTGACCTTGATGTCCTTTTTCCTGAAGGTTTTGTATATCAAAGAAAGCGGGGCGTTCTCTAAGAGCCTACGAACGTACTTCTCCGCCTTCTGATTTGAGTTTGCTTTGTCGATAATCTTCTCAATCATGTTTGATTAACAAACATTCTAGCATAAAAAGACTAAGCATTGATTAGCATAAACCTCATATCTTGTCTTTGTTTCATCGCGTTGTTGAAAAATCAAGGTCACTAACCTATAATTCCCCTTGCGCGACAAACTACATAGTTGCGTTTGGAGGAATACCCAAGTGGTCGAAGGGGCGGGCTTGGAAAGCTCGTAGGCGGGTAACACTGCGCTAGGGTTCAAATCCCTATTCCTCCGCCAATCAAAGAATAACCTAGGAAATCCTAGGTTTTTTTATTTGTCCTCACTCTCAGGTGAAGGCTCTTTTTTATGATGGATCTTATTGAAGATGGTCTTTATTCCGATTGCCGTAAAGGTTACGCATAAGATGAATGGGGAACCAATTGGTGAGGCCCACCACACCCAGACGGCTGAACCAATGCCAATAAGCCATTTGGCAGCATCGGTCGTCCAACCGCAAATGAGGGCGGCTAAATAGAACCCCCAAACGGATACGGACCAAAGAAGGAAAGAGATGATGATGCAGATCGCGCTTCTCCAATCCCTGATATTGTAGAAAAGCCAAACGAAAGGGAAAGCGATGAGGTACCAGACCCATTTCCAAAACCTTTTGAACTTGCTAGGCTCTTCGCGGATATGGTCCTTCCAGGCTTTCTGCTTGTTGTTATATTCTTCTTCCAGTTTCTGGAGATACTCGCTCTTTTTCATACTCGACTCTTAGATAATACACCATTTCAATGAAAAACCCCCACGATAATTCATGGGGGTTTTGCTGATGATTTTTAGCTTATTCAGCTTTTGGCTCTTCGGCCTTTGGTTCCTCAGCTTTAGGAGCTTCTTCAGCTGGCTTAGCTTCCACCGCTTTCGCCTCTTGGGCGGCGATGGCTTCTTGCTCAGCGGTGACCTTCTCGGATTCGGAGATGATCTTAAGACGTTGGGCACGGCGTAAGGCTCTCTCGTTGTCGGTATCGTTCTTACGGGCAAAACCGTTAAGGGCGATGGCGGCGATAAGAGCGGCCACTAAGATGAGAATGACACCAAACCATCTGTAGGAAAGATGCATGGCATTTTGGAAGGCTGCTTGCCCAGTCCAGTTGTCCTCTGGTTTGCCAGGATAGAAATCGGCAATGAAGCCAAGGACTATCATCACCAGACCACCAAGAGCGAGAATTCCATCGAGGACGATGAAAACCTTTTCGCCTTTGGAAACCTTGTTCTTAGAAACATCTTCAATTTTGGTTGGAGTCATATCGTTCATATTCGTAACCTAGTTTATTTTGGAAGACCGGTCTTTGGGTCGAGCTCAACTGGCTCACCCTGATCGGCGGCTGGAGCCTCAGCTTGCTGCTGGGCATTAGCTTGTTGCTGTCTTGCGATCTCAACGAGTTCTCTGATGAGTGGGTCATAGGATTGCTTCCACATTGGTTCGACCTCACGGATGAAACCATTGATGGAATCCTCAGTCTCTCTGATGACCTCAGGGAATCCTTTGCCGGTTGGGAGATCACGGCGTCCGGTCATGTATTCGACAAGGGCGAAGACTTTGTCTTGGACACCCATGTATCTTTCGTCGGTGATACGGTTGTTGGCACGGACGGTATTGAGAAGAGTGATGACTTCGGTGATGTCGTTGCCAATGAATTTGCTAGCAGCGCTTTCTTCGCCTTTCGCTTCGCGACGGGCGACGTTGTAGTCGTTGAAGAGTCTGACGAGCTGTCCGATCATGGTGAGGTAGCAGACGCCCCTGTAGAGTCTTTCTTCGGCTAAGTCAGCGGCTTCGGCCTGAGCGACATCGATGCCTTTGCCTTTGGCGTCACGGATGATGCCAGAAACCATGGCTTCGACGTTCTCGTGGATCGGGACGACGCCTTTGAAGATGGCGATGTGCTGAGCGTGATCAACACGGAGGCCGTCATCGGCCGCCTTGAGGATGGTGCTCTCATCACCGTAGACGTCATCGTAGAAGTCACGGATCATCTTTTCGAGTTTTTCGCCGTTCTCACCAGAAGCATTGATGATGCTCTTAAGTGGAGTTGGCTGCTCGACCTCAATAAGAACGCTTCTCTTTTTGTCTTTGAAAGCGTTGAGGTCGTAGTGTTCCTTGTTGAGTGTGTACTCAAGGGTGTCGCGAATCGCTACTTTGTAGTGTTCGAGTGTTGCGATTACTTGTGTTGGTTGATTCATGTGTAAATGCCTTCCTTTTAATCGTTTGTTTCAGCGGTAGTCTCCGCAGATGGGTAGACGTAATTCTCGATATCACTGAAACGCTTGATTACAAATGAAGCGTGTTGCTTAACGTCTTCGAGACTGTGGTCCATGCAGAAGCTTCTTCCAGGGAAGGCTTGGAACATGGAAATATCATTGCCAGAATCGCCGACGACTAAAACATTATCCACATTGATTTGATTATAATCAAGATAAAACGAAAGCCCCTCTCTCTTGGTACAGCCGATTGCGGTAATCTCAATGGCTTGCTCAGAGGCAACTATGTTGAGGTCCGGATAAAGAGGCTGGAGCTTCTTGGCTAACTCAAAAGAGAATGGGATGCTCTTTTTGCCAAAGCCTGGGAACATGAGGATCTTGTAGATCGTTCCGCTTGTGAGTTCTTTTTCGAAGAGCTCGTCGTCTTTGAAATATGGCTCACGGTATGTTCCTTCGAAGATGCGGTAGATGGAATAGCCCATCTTCACCCATTTGGCGATCTCTTTCCTCTGGCAGACCATATTATGGTCTTTTGTGAAGAGGAAGATGAGTTTCGCTTCGTGGTCATTTTGAAGATCGGTGACGATTTTCCTCGCTTCTTCGTTGTTGATGCCTTTTTCGAAGATTCGTTTTCCGCCAGAGACGACGAGAGAGCCGTTGCAGGCTATGTAGTCGAATGGGAGACCGATCTTGGAACCGACCTTTTCTCCGAAATAGGCGTTCCTTCCGGTGACTAAAAGAATGCGTCCTCCATCACCGACGAAACGGTGGATGAAAGCGCGGTTCTCTTTGGTGACCATATGAGAGCGTTTTTTAGGATAGAAAAGGGTTCCATCCAAATCAGTTGCGATCAGTTTCACAGACTTCATGGTTGCATTATTCTAAACTAACCTTTTGTTAATAACAAAGAGAAATGCTTATTTTATGGCGTCAACTGATGTTTTCACCACTTTTAGGGCTTTGGAGAAGACTTCTAAAGAGGTTTTCTTTGGGTCATAGGCCGCCAAGAATTCGAATTCCTTTTGGTTACGGATGAAGAAGACGATCTCACTCCTTTGATAGGTTGAGATAAGGCCTTTGTATGAAGCGGCATAGTTTTTCCTGAATGAGGATTCGTTGAACGGCACTCCTTCTACCACTTGCCGATACCTCGCTCTCAGCATGGATAAAAGCTTCCCGGTAAAGAGGTAATAGATGGTGATTCGGTAGCCACGGCGATGTGCTTTCTGGAGGTTGAGCATGTCCTCAGGCTGAGCGAGGGTCATGAGGGTCGCAAAAGACTCACCCCCACTTATGCCCTCCTTGATAGGTTTGACTGGAAGCGAGTGTATGAAGGCGTTTTTATAGCACCTCGCAAAGGTGGAACGACCACTGCCAGGAACCCCTGCTATGACGATCAATTGAGGTTGTTCATCTATCATGTTTGGCAACCACCTTCACGACTTGGAGTTTGTTGTTGAGATACTCTTTTGTGCCGTTTTTATATTCGTCAATCAAAAAGCCATTTTCGACATAAACAAGAGGCACTCCTTTTGCAAAGTTTTTGCGTCTTGCTTTATCGATTCCGTATGAGCCAGATTCCGCGGTCAGCTTGAAGAGATACTTCTTGTACTTAACCGAGGATGCGCTTCCAAGGTACTGACTCTTGAGAACGCCGTTTTTCCTGTAGACCAAATAAAAATACTCACGTCCTTTGATGATCTTTTTGGTCAGCGTTTTCTTCATGAGAATATTATAAACTTTCCATTTTGTTAGGCAACACTTTATCTTTGTTACCTAATTTTCTAAAGACAAAAAGAAAAGAGCCCGATGGGCCCTTAACTTTTTTGGATTAGTCTTTTAACTTATTTTCGACTTGAATGACGCCATATCCGCCATCTAAACGCTTGTAAGCGACGGAGACCTGATCGTCTTCTTCATCGAGGTAGACGAAGAAGGAATGTCCTAACGCTTCCATTCTGGTAATGGCATCGTCTAAGGTCATTGGATCAAGGTAAATGGACTTGGTTCTGACGACTTCATCATCCTCTTCGGCAGCTTCCTCAGCCTCTAAATTCTCGAAGGCGATTGAGCGTCCGAGAGAAGTTCCGGATTTCTTTTTCCCGAAACGGGTTTTGAGTCTTCTCATCTGGTCTTCTAATTTGTCAATCGCAGTATCGACTGAGTCATAGAAGTCATTGGCACGGACCTCGGTTCTGAAGTCCATCTCTTTGGTGAAGATCGTGATTTCGACCTTGGCTCCGACTTTGTAGGTAACGACGACGGCACGGCAAAGGACGTTGTCTCCATCCACAAAGAATTTGTCCATTCTGCTGAGCTTTTTCTCGATGGCAGCACGAATAGAATCGGTGATTGTAGTGTTCTTTCCGACGATTTGGTATTTCATACCCTATGTACCTCCAGGATAAATATCCTTCTTTACCTATATTGTATTTAGAATCGCTAAAAAGATAAATACTTATGCTCCAGAGAAAGCCTCTCATCGTTGCTATTTCCAAAATGTAAATTTCAGGGCATTTTAAAACCCCTCAGTTTATCTAAGGGGCTTGGTATTTGTTCACTAAATGGGGGTTT
>JAFXLR010000113.1 GCA_017531065.1 Bacilli bacterium | reverse complement strand
GCCGATGTCTGCCCATATTGCGGAACTCCAGATCCAATCGATTCCCAGTATCGGACCAAAGACATGACGTCTTTCATCGATCCTCAGAAGCCAAAATCTGGCTTGTATAAGAGCAAGAGCCGTAAGACAGCCGCTTTGCTTTGCCTTTTCCTTGGCTTTGCCGGCATCCATGATTTCTATCTTGGTTTCAAGAAAAACGGCCTTATCAACATCATTTTCACCGTCTGTTTCGTCGGAATCATCGGCACTGTGATGCTTATTCTTAATCTTACCCACGTCATCGAATGGTCGATTCCTGGCGGATATCTCTTACCATTTGCCGCGGTCTTCCTTTTCCATGTCGGTTACGCTTTGCGTTACCTTTTCAAAGACTCCCTTAAAGACGGGAATGGAGTGTTCCTTCGCTAAAAATGGAACGCTTCTTCGGCCGAGTCGAAGGGGAGAAGGCCTATATCAGCCCCGATAAAGCTCACCATTTGGTGCGTGTTTTGCGTGCGAAAAAGGGCGACAAGATCGAAATTGCCGATACCGGCGAGCTTTATCTTTGCGAGATCAAGAGCCTTGATCCGCTTGATATTACTGTCCTCGAATCCTTATACAAACCAAAACCTCTTCCTTTCACGGTCGTTTTGGCGTTCGCTCTCCTTAAAGGCGGTCATGATGAACTTGTCCTCCAAAAAGGAACAGAACTCGGAGTCAATGAATTCGCGCCATATATCTCTAGCCGCACGATTATTAGGCTCGATCAAAAAGATAAAGAAAAACGCCAATCACGCTTTGAGAAGATCGTTCTTTCTTCTTGCGAACAATGCAAACGCATTGATGTGCCGAAAGTCGACGAAATCTTATCTTTTGACAAAATGACCGATATGAAATTCGACCACGCTTTCTTCGCTTACGAAGGGCTTTCGCATGAGTCATTCAACCTTGCCGCTGAAGCCGCAAAGGTCAAAGAGGGCGAAAGAGTTTTGCTTATCGTCGGTCCTGAAGGCGGATTTGATGAGAAAGAAGTGAACCTTGCCACCAAGAAAGGCTTAACGCCTGTTTCCCTTGGTCAAAGAATCCTACGTGCTGAGACTGCCTCAATCTACATGGCCAGCGTCTTTTCGTTCTTAGGGGAGAGCAAAGAATGACCCTTTATCAGCTTTTGGCCGACAACCAGGCGCCAACTTCGTTCGACCACGGCGATGAGATGGCTTTCTATAACCGTTATTCCTACAAACTATCGGATAACGAGCCTTTTGCCTACCTTTCCAAGATGGTGGATTCCTTTGGAATCATCCGCGCAAACATCGTTCTCCGTGCCATCATGAACAAGGAAGAGATTGAGAAGGAATTCTTCGCCCATTCAAAGCTCTTAGAAAAGAATCCAGAACTCACTCCAATGAAGGAATTCATGGACAACGTTACCAGCACCTTGCCTTATCTCGAAGTTGGTGGGGAAAAGATCTATGTTCCGATTTTCCCGTCTTCCTTAGCGTCAATTTACACGAACTCCTACGAGAAACTTTCAGTCCCGCCATACAAGAAATTGCTCAAGGATTACGAGGCTGCACTCATTGATCCGTTTGACTATTATGGTCCAGCTTTATATGACTCGTATTTCACCAAACTCGTCATCATTCGTAAGACGGAAAAGTCGATGGCGGCTTATGATTACGACGCTGAGTGTATCTATTTCATTAATGAGGAAGGCAGGCTTGACGCTAAAATCGCTTTGTTCGATAAAGGCCTTACCAAACCTCTAAAGAACCATATGATTCCACGCATCCAGAAGGTCGTTGATGCGTATTACGAAAATGACAGGGATAAGATGCTTAATGTCCTCTTGAAGGAAAAGCTTATCTCTGACGCCCTAAGGAAAAAGGCCGACGAGAAAAAGAAATGAAGTTCTTTGTGTTTTCGCTTGGCTGCAAAGTTAATTCCTACGAGAAAGACGCCATAAAAGAAGCCTTGATCGAAAGAGGCGACGTAGAGGTGTCTAAGCCTGAAGAGGCTTCTTTAATCGTTGTTAATACGTGTTCAGTCACTGCGACGAGCGATCAGAAATCCCGCCAGCACATCCGTAAATTCAGGAGGCTTTCCCCAAACGCGATTATCGCCGTTATGGGTTGCTATTCAGAAGGTCACTTAAGTGAAGCTGAGACTTTAGGCGCCGACATCATCATCGGAACCTCAAAAAGAGACAAGCTCCTTTCCTATATCGACGACTTCCAGAAAAACCATAAGAAGATAGTCGATGTCACTTATCTATCGAGAAAGAAAGTCTACGAAGAATTGCCATCAAGCGCGTTTACCAATAACGCCAGAGCCTACCTCAAAATCCAGGACGGATGCGACAAATTCTGTTCATACTGCCTTATCCCGTTTGTGAGAGGCAACTCCCGTTCAAGAACCAAAGAAGACGCGTTAAGAGAAGCCAAAGCCTTAGTCGAGAAAGGATATCAAGAGCTTGTCCTTACCGGCATTGAGGTTGGTTTCTATGGTTTAGACCTCTATGGCAAAGAATATGGGCTAGGGGAACTAGTCGAAGACATCATCAAAGACAATCCAACCCTTAAGAGACTTCGCCTATCTTCGATCGACATCAGCGAAATCTCAGATAAGCTTTTTGAAGACTTCAAGAACTACCCAGCGTTGATGCCTCATCTCCATTTGTCGCTCCAGTCTGGTTCAGACAGTGTATTAAAGAGGATGAAGCGCAACTATACGACGGCTGAATATTTTGAGAAAGTCCGCATGCTGCGTAGCATGTGTCCTGATATTGCCATCACAACAGACATCATCGCTGGTTTCCCAGAGGAGACCGAAGAGGAGTGGAAAGAGACCATGGATTTCGCTAGGAAATGTGCTTTTGCTGAGATCCATTGCTTTGCCTATTCCTCACGCAAAGGGACCGTTGCCGCCAAGATGAAGCAGGTCGACAGCGCGACTAAAGACAGAAGATCCCACGAACTATTAGCTCTTTCTCGTGAACTAAGGAACGAGTATGAACATAAGTTCTACGGACAAGAGATGGAAGTCTTGTTTGAGGACTACGACGAGAAGAAGGGCTATGCTTACGGCCACACGAAGAACTACCTTCTCGTTAAGAAAAAGAGCGATCATTCGCTCCAGAAAACATTCGGCTTTGTTTTATATGACGAGAACAGCAAAGCCGACTAGCCTTTTCCTTCGATAATTGCCAATATTTTTTCATCAGTGTAACGAAATTCACGTAAGGTGTTATCGACACTTTAGCGATTTTTTATGACATTGACCAAAAATAATTTGACTAACGTAGGTTCTTCTTTATAATTATCCCAGTCCAACAAGGAGGATCGAAAAATGGCAGTCCCGCAGAGAAGAATTGGTAAAACCGCTAAAAGAAAAAGAAGAACTCATTTCAACCTTGCCGCCCCAGCTTTGGTTCAGTGCAGCCACTGTGGCTCAATGGTTAGACCTCACCACGTTTGCCCAGAATGTGGCTACTACGATGGTAAGGATATCCTTCACCTCAAAAAAGGCGAATAATCGATCTTGAGTTTAATGGGTGCTCTTAGTTGGGCGCCCTTTTTTATTATTTAAAAAAGCCTTAGAATTATAACCATGAAAGTTCTTTTGTATTTTGAAGGGCAAGAAGCCATCAAAACAAGCGGCATCGGCCGTGCTTTAAGCCATCAAATCAGAGCTCTTGAAAGCCAGGGCATCGAATACACCCTTAACCCAAAAGATGATTTCGACATCGCCCATATCAATACCCTTTGGGCCAAAAGCGGTGCCGTCTTAAAAAGATGCAAGAAGAAGGGCATCCCTGTGATCGTACATGGCCATTCGACCTTTGAGGATTTCAGGAAATCGTTCAAAGCCTGGCAGCTAGTCGCACCTTTCTATAATTCGCGCATCAGGCGTATGTACTCGCGCGCGGACCTTGTTATTACTCCATCGCCCTATTCAAAAGGACTTATCGAAGGATATGGCTTCGTCAAAAAAGTCATCGATATCTCTAACGGAATCGATCTTCAGGAATATGCTGAAAACCTCGATGCCCAGAAGGCTTTCAGAGAGAAGTTTGGTATCAAAGAAGGCGAGAAATTCGTCATGGGCGTCGGTTTCCCATTCGAAAGAAAAGGAATCCAGGACTTCTTTGAAGTCGCCAGGTCTTTCCCTGATGTCAAATTCATCTGGTTTGGGGCTCTCCAGAAAATCCTCACCAACCATAAAGTCAAGGTTTGGGTCAAGAACCGCCCAGCTAACGCCATAATGGCCGGATACTGCAAAGGCGACCTCATCCATGGTGCTTACCAGCAGGCCACATGCTTATTCTTCCCTTCTTTAGAAGAGACTGAGGGCATTGTTGTTTTAGAGGCTTTGGCCAGCCATTGCCCACTTGTTGTCCGTAATATCGGAGTTTATGAGCCTTGGCTTAAAGACGGGGTGAACGCTCACATCGAAAAAGACAACAAAGGCTTTATTAAAACTATCGACTCATTACTCAAGAACGGCGAAGACAAGGCTATCCTTGATGAAGGCTATAAAGTAGTTGAGGCAAGGACCCTTGAGATCGTCGGAGGCAAATTAAAAGAGGCTTACGAGAGCCTCCTTAAATAGTTATTTGAGCCACGCTCTTTCTAGTAACGCGCAATAGCTTCTTCCTTTATCTGGGAGAGGCTTTTTTAGATTCTTGACCTCTTTCCATTCGGTCTTTACATTTCTCAAATAAGTTTTGGTAGCGCCGTACTTCTTATCGAGCGATAAATCGAATAGAAGCGACAAATAAGAACGGAATGTCGTCTTTTTGAAAGCCTCAATAAGGCTCTCATCTTGATTCTTCTCGAGGTAGCATCTGATGAGGGCGAAGACCCAAAGATGCCTTTCGGCGCGGTCGGTACGATGGACGCTCATCGCGCTCGTTGGAACGTTCTTGTAGTAATAGTAGAGAGGGTCTTTGATGCAGACGACCTTCTTGCAATAGGAGAGCATCGAGATGCAGAAAGCGACATCCTCAAACATATCCTTATGATCGGAGAGGAGAAGCAATGGACGCTTCTCAATGATTTCTCGCTTCCACATTTTGGTCCATAAGAATCCGCGGAAAGACATATCCCAGAGGAAGGCGGTGATGGTTTCTTTGGTGTTATATGTTTTGCTCGAAGAGAAGGAGAAAGCTTTCTCTTTTTCCTTTTCATCAACCTGATAGAAAGAACAATTAACGCAGTCAGCGTCAGTGTTTCTCATGGTTTTCACAAGAGTGGAGAGACAATCTTTCCTTAGCTTATCGTCCGCATCCATGAAGTAGATGTAGTCGCCTTTGCTATCAAGGATGGCTTTCCAACGCGAAAGGGCTTGGCCCATGCGGTAAGGTTCAGTGTGAACCTTGATTTGGTCAGGGTATTTCTCGGCGAATTCTTTCGCAAAAGCTAAACTGCCATCGCCGGAATCGTCGATACCCATGATTAGTTCGGTTGGCTCTTCGAAATCCTGTTCAAGGAATGAGGTAATGGCGCTTTCCAAAGTGTCCCTGTTTCTAAAGACAGGCATGATAACGGAAACGACTGGTTTGTTCATGCCGTAATGATAGCATATAAAACAGTCACTTAAGTGACTAAATATTTGAAAAAGGTTGCAAAAGAACTAGACTTCGATAGAATAATGGAGCACGAAAGAGAGGTGAATCCGATCATGCCAGTCAAAACAGTTCTTCGCGAAGGCGAAAATCTCGATGAGGCCTTACGTCGTTTCAAGAGAAGCGTCAATAAGAGCGGCATTCTCCTCGAATCAAGAAAAAGAGAGTTCTATCTCAAAACCGGTCTTCGTAGAAAAATGAAGTCCGAAATGGCCCGCCGTAAAAAGTGGTAAAAATCATCCCTCAGCAAAATGAGGGATTTTTTATTGTCAATTTATGAAAAAACGGATTTTTCCATCTATATAGAAAGTGATGGGAATATTTGTTTATCAGGGAGATGAGGAAGGCTGTGGCCTTGCCACCCTCAAAATGCTCCTCTTGGATCTAACCAAGAAAAAAGGCTATCGCTATTTGACTTCGGAGAAAGAGGCGGACATCTCCCTAGAGGATATTCGCCAAATCGCTTTCAAAGAAGGCGTCGACATCAAGTGGAAGCGGGCATCTTCTAAAGAAGAATTGCTCCTCGCCACGAGTTTTCCTTTGCTGATTCTGCTCGAAGGGAGTCGGAAAGGGCATCTCGTTTATCTAAAGAAAGCCACGAAGAAGAAGTTCCTTGTCTATGACCCTGCCATTGGCAAGAAATGGGTGAAGAAGGAGGATTTCATTAAGAATTTCTCGTGCGTGTATGGCGAACCGGTTCTCTTCAGCGTGGAAAGCTGTCCTTACACCAAGCCAAAGATCTTCTCCAAGAAAGGATTCTTCCTCAGCTCATTTGCATCCTTGCTTGGAATCGCCTCACTTTATTTCGGCCTCTATTTATTAGGTAATGAGGATTCTTATATCCTCGTTGCTATATTCCTTTCTTTGTATGGGCTACTAAGCGTCGGTTCTCGATTGATCAACGGAGTTTTCAGCCGAAGGTTCGATAAGCGGTGGCTCAAGTACGTTCCTTCGAACTCCAAGAAGAAACTCGCCAAAAACTACGAGCGTTACTACGCTTTCAAAAGTTCGACATTCCCAGCCGTCATGACGATAGTTGAGGGTGTCAGCGTCGTATTCGGTTTGTCTTTCCTCTTTGGTCTCAATGATCCGTATTTCTACGTTTCTGCAGTTGGGTTAAGCCTTTATCTTGCTCTCGAAAGCGGCATTTTCAGGAAGAAGACCGTCAAAAAGAAAGAGTCGCTTGTCCTCGCCGAAGAGAATCTCCTCCAAGGCAAAGACAACATCAAAGAGCAGTTCAAGAAAATGAGCCAAATCAGCAATGAGGCTTTTCAGATTGGCGAAGGCACAACGTATGTCCAGATCATTTATATGGCGGTGGCGATTGGCCTATCTTTCATACCGTCGCTGATGAGCGATAACTTCTCGCTCAATTACTACCTTTTCCATTTCTTTGGTCTCTTAGGACTCGGTCAAGGCATCAGATCTCTGCTCAATCTCTTTGAGAACCGTTCCGAAAGAGCGAGAGCGTATGTCTATTTCTTAGAGAATTTCGTGAAAAAAGAAGACTCAAGATAATTTTATCTTGGGTCGTCATGTGCTAAAGTATTGCCGATATGGAAGTTGTATTTGATAACCCTTACGGAAAAGAATTCGATTGGCTTAACGAAAGATATAACGAAATCGCCAAAGCCGCTTTCTCTTACCTTGATGTGAAAGAGAACTATGAAGTTGATGTTTCCCTCGTCGACGATGAGACGATTCATCAGATAAATAGGGATTATAGGAACGTTGACCGTGTTACCGACGTCATCTATTTTGCTTTCAACGACGACAAGGACCCAGCTGATCAGATCAATTCCTTAGAAGTGCAAAAGATGCTTGGAGAAATTCTCATCTGTTTGCCACAAGCCAAACGCCAGGCCGCTGAGATTGGAAATACCCTTGAGCGTGAACTATCATTCCTTTTCACGCACGGTCTTCTCCATTTGCTCGGCTATGACCACATGACACCTGAAGACGAGGCCATAATGTTCCCTCTCCAAGAGAAGATTCTTAGCCTCGTAGGAGATAATAAATGAAAGTCGGATTCGTATCCATTCTCGGTCTTCCAAACGTTGGGAAGAGCACCTTAATCAACGCTATTCTTTCGAAGAAAGTTTCGATCGTCACTTCAAAATCGCAGACAACCCGTGATGCCATCATGGGCGTCTATAACGAGAAGGACCTTCAGATTGTCTATATCGACACCCCAGGGCTTTTCCCTGGTGATGAAGCCCTTTACCAGATGATGGAGAAAAGCGCCCGCAGATCTATGTCAGGCGTTGATGTCATCCTTTACGTCATCGACTCCACCTCGAAGAATTACCAAAAAGATGAGGAGACCCTCGCCTCAATCAAGAGCGACGCTCCAATCATCCTTCTTTTCAATAAGATCGATGATGTGAGAGTTGAGCAGATGGAAGCGCTCCTTGCCCATTACAATGAGAAATACCCAACCTACGAGAAGATTCAGATCTCCGCTAAGACCAATTTTGGTTTGAAAGATATCAAAAATGCGGTGGTGGCTCATCTTTCCGAAGGACTTCCTTACTATCCTGAAGACGTTATCACCGACAAAGACAAGCCATTCATGGCCAAAGAAGCCATCAGAGAAGAGCTTCTCCGTTTCCTCAAAGATGAGATTCCTCATGAGTGTGCGGTCGAAGTCACCTCTTATGAAGAAAAAGACGGTGGTATCTTCATCAAGGCCACAATCGTTTCTGAGAAAGAAGGCCATAAGGCCATCATCATCGGAAAAGGCGGCGATATGATTAAGAAAATCTCCATGAGCGCACGTCACAATCTCGAGAAGATGTGGCGTTCCCATGTCACGCTCATCTGCCGCGTCGAATGCGTCCCAGGATGGAGAAACGATCCTCGCAAACTCCAAAAACTAGGATATGGCAGAAAAGACGATTAAGAACATCGAAGGTATTGTCCTTCGTTCAACCCCTTATAAAGAAAGTGACGCCATGGTCAATGTTTTGTCGCATGACGGTCTCTTTTCTTTTTTAGGTAGAGGAGTTCAGAAGAACATCAGCAAGAACTTCGCATCCTGCCAGCTTCTCTCCAAAGCCAAATTCTCTTTGGTTGAGCAAAAGAACGGTGGATACGCACTTTCTGAAAGCGAGATCATCTCCTTGCCTGATGGAAAAGGCGATCTAATGAGACTCGCCATCTTCAGCTTCCTAAGCGAAGTCAGCATCAAGCTCATCGCCGAAGAAGAGGCAGGGCAGATCTATCCTTGGCTTAGCCAAACCATGGACTTGCTCAAAGAACCAGGAAAAGAAGCCTCTAGCGCACTTATCTATCTATGTCATTTGTTATCGGTCATTGGCTACGGTTTAGAGGTCAATGAATGCGTGACATGCGGCAAAAAGACCAATATCGTCGGTGTTTCCTTTGGAGATGGTGGATTCGTCTGCGGTGAATGCGCCTCACCATCCATGAAAATGACACCAAGGAACCTTAAGATCCTAAGATTCTGCTTCAAATGCGGATTAGAGGACGCTTTAAGGGTCAGCTTTGAGCAAAAGGAAAGCCTTTCTTTATTAAAGAATCTCATTGGCTACGTCGAAGATTTCACTGGCGTTAAAGTCAGAAGCCTTGAGTTGCTTTAAAAATTGCTCTAAAATCAAAATAGTTCACTTATAAAGGGTTGACTTTGATACTTGTCAAGCCCCATATTATACAAGGCTCTCGTAGAGAGAATTTTTTATTCGAAAGGATCAATATGGCAAATAAAAACTCATTTGAGATAATCACAACCCATCTTCAACAGACCGGTTATGTTTTTCCAGGTTCACAGATATATGGAGGCTTATCCAACAGCTGGGACTACGGCCCATTAGGTGCCGAGCTCAAGAAGAACGTCCG
>JAFXLR010000112.1 GCA_017531065.1 Bacilli bacterium | reverse complement strand
TTCTCTAAAAGCTTCTTCTTACGGGATATGTCTCCACCATAGCATTTGGCGAGAACGTCCTTACGAACACTCTTGATGTCGCTTCTAGCGATGACTTTGCCATTGATGGCAGCCTGAAGAGGAACTTCGAATTGCTGCTTAGGGATGATTTCTTTGAGTTTTGAGACGATGGCAAGACCCCTGCCATAGGCACTCTTGCGGTAAACGACTTTGCTTAAAGCGTCGATCGGCTCGCCATTTAGATAGATATCCATCTTGGCGAGGTCGCTTGGCCTAAAGCCATCGAGCGTGTAATCGAGCGAGGCGTATCCACGAGAGACGCTCTTAAGGCGATCGAAGAAATTGAAGATGATCTCGCTTAATGGGATGAGATACTTCAACGTCTCTCTCGTATCGTCGAAATAGATGAGGTCTTGGTAAATGCCACGCTTATCCTGGCAAAGCTGCATGATGGCGCCTACGTAGTCTTTTGGTGTCATGATCGAGGCCATGACATAAGGCTCTTCGATGCTCTTAATCTTCGATGGCTCCGGCATTTCGCTTGGGTTATCGATGGTTAAGACCTCACCATTGGTGAGATTGACTCTGTATTTGACCGATGGCGCAGTGAGGATGAGGTTAAGGTTATATTCCCTCTCAAGCCTTTCTTGGATGACGTCCATATGGAGAAGGCCTAAGAAACCGGCACGGAAGCCAAAGCCAAGGGCCTTGGAGCTCTCTGGTTCATAGACGAGCGAAGCGTCATTCAAAGTAAGCTTCTCAAGGGCTTCCTTCAAATCGCCGTATTTCTGGGAATCGACTGGGTAAAGGCCGCAGTAAACCATTGGCATGATTTTGCGGTAGCCAGGCAATGGTTCTTTGGCTGGTTTGTTCTCCAAAGTGACGGTCTCGCCTGGGAAAACATCTTTGATGTCTTTGATTGTCGCGGTCAAATAGCCGACCTCACCGCATTCAAGAACGCCAGTCGAGAGTTCTTTAGGAGTACGGATTCCGATTTCGGTGACGGTGTATGTTTTGCCGCTTTGCATGAGACGGATCTTGTCACCGACTTTGACGCGGCCGTTTTTGACACGAATTAAAACAACGACACCACGGTAGGAATCGTAATAGGAATCAAAGATCAAAGCCTCGAGAGGAGCGTCGCTATCTCCGCTTGGAGGCGGGACGAGTTCCACTACTTTCTCGAGCATATCTTCGATGCCAACGCCAGTTTTTCCGCTGACTTCGACGACGTCGCCGGTAGAAAGGCCGATCTTCGTTTCGATTTCTTTCTTCGCCAACGGGATATCAGCGCTTGGGAGGTCAATCTTGTTGATGACCGGGATGATCATGAGGTCATTGTCGACGGCGAGATAGACGTTCGCGAGCGTCTGCGCTTGCACGCCTTGTGTTGCATCGACAACCAAAATGGCGCCTTCGCAGGCCGCTAAGCTTCTGGAGACTTCGTATGTGAAGTCCACGTGCCCAGGAGTGTCGATAAGGTTGAAAACATATTCATTTCCGTCCTTTGACTTATAAGTCACGGTGACGGCGTTAAGTTTGATCGTGATGCCACGTTCCTGCTCAAGCTCCATATCATCGAGCATTTGCGATGAAAGATTGCGCTTCTCAACCGCTCCGGTTTTCTCAAGGATTCGGTCGCAGATAGTGCTCTTGCCATGGTCGATGTGGGCAATGACGCAGAAGTTTCTAATATACTTTTTGTTGAACGGCATAATTGACTCGAAGAATTATAATTTATTTCTTTCCTTTAGGGAAGAAACTATCTAACGACTCTTTTACTTCCTCTGGAGAGAAGGCAACCTCGTAACCACTATATGAACGTTCCAAGACCATCCTGTATTCGTTTTGGAGGTAGCGGTCATCGATCAAAAGGGCGACGCCACGGTCGTTCTCGCTTCTAATCAATCTGCCCATTGCTTGCATGACTTTATTAAGTCCTGGGTTCTTGTATGAATATTCGAAGCCGTCGGCGTTTTTGGCGTCATAGTATTCCCTGATTAGGTCTCTTTCGTATGAAAGCTGAGGTAAGCCTATGCCGACGATTGCGACGCCGATAAGACGGTCATCCACCATATCGATGCCTTCGCTGAAAGAACCGCCCATAATCAAGAGACCGATATGCGTCTTCTTTGGGCTGATTCTGAAATGCTCAAGGAATTCTTCCTTTTCCTCGTTCGTCATATTCCTTTCTTGGGTGTAGACATGCGCACCTTTGAAAGAGAGTTTATCTTTGATGTTCTCGAGGTATTCGTATGATGGGAAGAATATGAAGTAATTCCCTTTCTTTCCTGACACAAAGGTTTCGAGATATCTTGCGACCTCATCGTAGTTTTTCGCTCTGTCTTTGTATCTGGTTGAGACGCTTGGAACGACGATGATTCTGAAGTTCTTCGGAGGGAATGGGGATGGGAGCAAAAGGTACGGTTTCCCCTCCTCTCCTTCGATGGCGTTCATGTAATACTCAATCGGAGATAAGGTAGCGCTGAAAAGCACGTGCCCTTTGACCTTTTTGAGAGACTCACTCAAAAGAGGCGCTGGGTCTGGGCAATAGATTCTGAAGATGAAGTCATCGCTCTTCTTTTCGGCGTAGCAAGTAAGGTGTTCAGAATAGCCTTCATAAATAGATGTGAAAGCGTGGCATTCTCTAGAGAATTCGCGATATTCAGCTGGATACGGAAGATGCAGATACCAGGCATACACCTTTCGGAGTCAGAATGCAGGATGCTATTTACGCCGGACATGAAGCACATCCCATATCTGTTATGTCGTCAAATTGTGAGGGAT
>JAFXLR010000111.1 GCA_017531065.1 Bacilli bacterium | reverse complement strand
GTAACCCAAAGCCCCCTGCCATGAAGGAAGTCTGGCCGATGATGTTCTTCTCAAACTCTCTTCCCATGACTTCTTCCATGTATTCTTTGTTGCCATAGCAGATCGAGAAGATGATCATCGATAAAAAGAAAGCGGTCGCCAAAACGATTCCATAAGGAAGGACGAATTCGTTTCCGGTTTTCTTTTTGCTGAATAGGCTCATTTGGCTAGATTAAGGAGCTCTTTAGGCTCTTTGATATTATAGTCACACTTCTTAATGAATTCGCTTGTGTAATTTCCATATCCGTAAACGCAAAGGCAGAAAGAAAGCCCTCCGTTTCTTGCGGTGTTGTAATCAGTCATGGAATCACCAACAAACAAAGTCTCTTTTGGATCGAGATGGTATCCTTCCATAATGACATCGACATTATGCTTGTCTGGTTTAGGTGCTTCCCCTTCTTTTAGCCCTTTGATGAAGTCGAAGGTGTTAGGGCCGAAGATGTTATCAAGGACCTCTAAAGCGAGGTGATTCGGTTTGTTCGTGCAGACATAAAGCCCACAACCCCTTTTTTTGAGGCTAGAAAGGGTCTCCTTGCATCCTTTCATGGCTTTAGTGGTCTTTGTCTGGTACTCCTGATAAAGAGGCATGAAGACCCCTTTAATCGCTTCAAAGTTCTTAGGGCTGTCTTTATCCTTCAAGGCGCGGTGCATTAAGTTAGCGGCACCATCGCCAATGAGCTTCTTCCCTGATTCGATGTCATAGACATAATCGAACCCACATTCTTTGAGAGCGGCGTTAATCGCCGTGACGATATCTGGCAAGGTCTCGAGGAGAGTACCGTCGAGATCGAAAATGAAATTCTTATACATACGGGCAATATTATAAACAAAAAAGCCCCTCTATAAATAGAGAGGCTTAGATGTAGCTTGTCGCTTAGTCAACCCACTCTACGAGTTCGACTTCGGCGTTGTCGCCACGACGGGCACCAAGCTTGTAGACACGGGTGTAACCACCATCTCTGTCTTTGAACTTTGGTCCGATCTCTTTGAAGAGCTTGTCGATGGCTTCGACACCGTTGGCATCGACGATGCCATGGCGGATAACCTTCATGGCTTCACGACGGCCAGCAAGATCTCCTTGCTTGGCGAATGTGACCATCTTCTCGGCGAGAGAGACAAGATCTTTGGTGACTCCGCTGGTGACTTTGACCTGGCCATGAACGATGAGCTCGCTCACGACGTTGCGAAGCATTGATTTGTTTTTAGAGGCGGTATAACCGGCTCTGAAACGCACACCGGCTTTGCCGTGGACGTTCTTTCTACCTTGTGCTGGCATTGTTATTCTCCTACGTAATCACGGAAGTGAAGCCCATAAGTGGCGAGCTTCTCTTTGACTTCTTTGAGCGACTTCTTGCCAAGGTTACGGACTTTCATCATCTCATCCTCGCTCTTCTGAGTGAGTTCCATGACGGTGCTGATGCCCGCACGCTTAAGGCAGTTGTTGCTTCTGACACTGAGATCGAGTTCTTCGATCATCATGCCCTGATATTTGTTTTCCTCCGGCTTGACCTCTTCTTTGACGAGGCGGTAATTCTTAACCGCGTCATCAAGATGGGTGAACTTGTCGAAGTGGGCCGCAAGAAGCTGGGCGGCCATGGCCATCGCCTCGTGAGGCTTGATGGAACCGTTGGTAGTGACCTCAATGGTCAACTTGTCGAACTTGGAGTCGTGCTCAACACGGGTTGGCTCGACGTTGAAGGCGACTTTGATGACAGGCGAGTAGTTGCTGTCGGTTGGGATGACGCCGATGGTGTCGATCTTGCGCTCGATCTTGTTGCCTTCGCTGGTGATATAGCCGCGGCCCTGACCGACGAAGATGGACATCTCGAGGTGGCCTTCGCTATTGAGGTGGGCGATTTCAAGATCCTTGTTGATGACGCTCACCATGCTTGGGAGCTTAAGGTCGCCGGCTTTGAGAACGCCTGGGCCTTTGAAATCGACGGTAAGGGTCTTGACTTCGTTATTGGTGCTATCGACCTTGAGAACGAGGTCTTTGAGGTTGAGGATGATGGCGGTCACATCTTCTTCAACGCCTGGGATGGCGGTGAATTCGTGACGGACGCCTTCGATCTGAACCGCGAAGACGCTGGCTCCTGGAAGGGCGCTAAGCAAGACACGGCGAAGGGAGTTGCCGATGGTGAGGCCGAATCCTCTTTCGAGAGGTTCGATCACGAAACGGGCATAATGCTCGTCCTCGTCGTTGACATCGATCTTGAGATCGAATGGTTGGAAAGGGTTAGGAAGACGAATTTCTTCCGCTTTGACGTCATTAGTTTGGTTAGCCATTAATGTAATTTCCTCCTATTAGTCTTTCCTTACTAGTTCTGTAAGGGATTAGCCACGCGGCCTCTTTGGAGGACGGCAACCATTGTGAGGGATTGGAGTAGTGTCGACGATGGATAAGACCTGAAGGCCAACGTTCGCTAAAGCGCGGACGGCGCTCTCACGGCCTGGGCCTGGGCCCTTGACATCGACATCGACCTGACGGAGGCCCTGATCATAGGCGCTCTTGCCAGCGGCTTCGGAAGCGAGCTGAGAGGCGAATGGAGTGGCCTTCTTGGCGCCTTTGTAGCCGAGGGCACCGGAGCTGGACCAGGCAATGACATTGCCCTTCTCATCAGTGACGGTGACGATGGTGTTGTTGAAGGTGGCGTGAATGTGGACGACACCTTTGGTAAACGTGCGCTTAACTTTTTTCTTGCGAGCGCTAGTCTTTTTGGACTTTTTCTTAGTTTCTGCCATTTACGTGTCCTCCTTTCATTACTTGGTAGCCTGCTTCTTGTTGGCGATGGTCTTTCTCTTACCTTTGCGGGTACGGGCATTGGTCTTGGTGTTCTGACCTCTGACTGGAAGACCTTTTCTGTGACGGACGCCACGGTAGCAGTTGATTTCGGTGAGGCGCTTGATGTTCATAGCGACTTCACGGCGAAGGTCGCCTTCGGTGTGGTGTTTGGCGACTTCGGTTCTTAAGGCGACAAGCTGCTCATCAGTTAAGTCTTTGACTCTGATGTCCTCGCTGACGCCTGCGTCTTTGCAAATTTTTGCTGCGGTTGTGTCACCGATACCATAGATGTAGGTAAGGGCGATGACAACGCGTTTCTCGGATGGGATATCCACCCCTACGATACGTGCCATATTCTTTTAATCTCCTAGAAATTAACCTTGTCTCTGCTTGTGCTTAGGATTTTGGCAGATGCACATAACCACGCCATGACGGCGGATGATTTTGCACTTATCGCAGATCGGTTTGACGGATGGTCTGACTTTCATAAGTTTCTCCTAATGCTATTTACTAACTCTGTTGGTTAGTTCTTATAACGGAATGTGATGCGGCCGCGTGTTAAATCATAAGGCGAGAACTGAACGGTGACTCGATCACCGGGAAGAATACGAATGTAGTGCATTCTGATTTTTCCCGAAACGCTAGCCAGAACCACCGCTCCATTGGCGAGTTTGACTTTAAAGGTGGTGTTTGGAAGGTTTTCCAACACCGTGGCTTCAACTTCAATGCAATCTTCTTTACTCAAATGAAGATACCTCCTAATTCTCACTATGAAGCGTTAATACTTCATAGCCATCCTTGGTGACAAGGACGGTGTTCTCGTAATGTGCGTTGAGCTTGCCATCTTTTGAGACGGCGCTCCAACCATCGCCTAGAACCCTTATCGCTGGTTTTCCAGCCATTACCATCGGCTCGATGGCAAGGGTCATTCCCTCTTTGAGGATTGGGCCTGTACCGGCCTTACCGTAGTTAGGGATGTAAGGGTCTTCGTGCATTTCGTGACCTATTCCATGTCCGGTGTATTCTCTGACGACTGAGTATCCGTTACTCTCAGCGGTCTTTTGAATAGCCTCTTGGATATCTCCTAGGTGCACGCCCTCTTTGATGAGGCTCACGCCGTTCCAGAAGCACTTCTCAGTGACTTCGATGAGGCGAAGCGTCTCTTTGCCGCATATTCCTACTGGGTAAGTGCGGCAAGCATCTCCCATATAGCCGTTAAGAAGGGAGACGACATCAAGAGAGACAATATCCCCGTCCTTGAGCACCTTCGTTTCGGAAGGGACGCCATGGACCAAGACGTTATTGACTGATGTGCAGATCTCGCCAGGGAATCCCCCATATCCTTCTTCGCAGCAGATGCCACCAGCGTCCTCGATGACTTTCTTTGCCATTCTAGCGAGGTATTTGGTGGTCACGCCCGGTTGGACAAGGGGCCCGACGGTCTCGAAGACTTTTGCCGTAAGGGCTCCAGCCTTCCTCATCAGCTCAATCTCACGAGGGGATTTGATGATGATGCTCATTTATGGGCCTCAAGGAAGGCAATAAGCGCTTTCTTAAGGTCAGCTGCTCCGATGCTGCCATCGAAGTCAGCGAGTAAGCCCTCACCCTTATAGAATTCCATAAGAGGGGCTGTGCTCTTGTAGTAATTGGCAAGGCGGACTTTGAAGCTTTCCGCATTGTCGTCTTTGCGTTGCACGATTGGTGTTCCGCATTCATCGCAGATGCCTTCTTTCTTCTTAGGAGGCATGAAGGTGACGTTATATGAAGCGCCGCATTTTGGGCAAACCCGACGTCCGGCGATTCTTTCTATGAGAAGCTCATCTGGGCAAGAGATGTTGAGGACGGTGTTGACCTCACGGTTAATCTCTTTCCCAAACGTTTTGAGGGCCTCGGCTTGCGCGATTGTGCGTGGGAAGCCATCTAAGAGATAGCCATTCTCGCAGTCTTTGCGGGAGAGCCTCTCCTTGACTAAGGCGCAGGTGAGGTCGTCAGAGACGAGTCCACCGCTATTGACGATAGTCTTGATTTTATTCCCAAGCTCGCTGCCACTTGCCATAGCCTCACGGAACATGTCGCCCGTGGAGATATGTGGAAGGCCATAATCTTTGGCGATCCAAAGGGCATGCGTGCCTTTGCCCGCGCCTGGCGGGCCCATCAGAACGATATTGAGCATCTTATTGTTGGATTCCTTTCACTTTGTCAAATGACTTACCAGCGAGAAGGCCATCGATCTGCGCGTTGATTTCAAGAGCAACGCCGACGATGATGATGAGACCTGTGCCACCAAGGGCAAGGGAGCTATCGCCATCGAAGACATTGGCCCAAACGAGGATGATCGGAAGGGCAGCGATGAGGGAAAGCGATATAGCGCCTAAGAAGGTGACCCTATTAAGGACTTTCCTGACATATCTCTCGGTTTCCTTTCCTGGGCGGATGCCTGGGATGTAGGAGCCGTTCTTCTGGAAGTTGTCCGCAAGGTTCTCTGGATCGATCTGCATCTCCGCATAGAAGAAGCAGAAGGCGATGAT
>JAFXLR010000110.1 GCA_017531065.1 Bacilli bacterium | reverse complement strand
CGTATGAATAATAGGCACCTGACCAGTCATAGCCAGAATAGTCGATGTCACTCATAAGATAATGGCAATATGGAGCGGTTCTCTCGTGGTTTCCAGCCGAAGCCATATAAGGCAATGAGGCTTTGTAATCGGAGATGACGTCATAGGCTTTCGCATAGCGAAGAATGCGGGACGGGGTCTTGCTGTCACTTGAATTGACCTTGCCCATGTTCTGGTCGAACTGGTCACCGTTATATAGAACCGTATCAAGAGGGTCACCGGCGGTATCGACCGCTTTGGTGAAGGTGTTTCTCCAAACATCATGCTTATCGGCATCCTTCGTTTGGGCGTCGCTCATATGAACGGCGATAATCTTTTCGATGTTCTCCCCTTCTACGATGAATGCGCCATAGGCATAGTTAGAGGAAGCACCGATCTTGTAGCTATAAGCCTGGCCTTTCTCAAGATTCTCAGCGTGGACTTTATGGACTCTGCAGGTCGTGTTATCGATGGAACTCGAGGTTTTGCCGCTTGCGGTATAGGAAGGGATCTCGCTGTCTTTGCTTGAGAAGGAGCCGCCTTGGGAATAGGTGACCTCGATGCTTGAACCACTGACTGGGATAGCGCCTGTGAAATCGGCTTCCTGGCCTTTATCGCTCTTAACAAGATAGAGCTCTGTTTCTTCGGTATCAGCATCCGTGAGATAAGAGAATCCGCGAGAATAGATATCGGAGTAATAGCTCATGTTTATGCCTGATGGCATAGCGGTTACTTCGTAAGTGACGTAATCCGGAGTGAAATCCGGGCGGTTGATCTTAAAGGAAGAGGCCGCAACTGGGTTAGAAGACTCTTCTACGACTGGCTGATCGTTTTGGCAGGCAGCCAAGAAGAAAGGAAGGATGGCAAAGCACGCCACGGCACGACGAGAAAAGGTACGTTTTTTAGTTTTCATAACACCCTCACAAATATTGAGGTGGGCTTATGCCCAACGACTGAAACTATTTTAACCATGTTGGTATAGGGCTTTAAACACCTTTTCCCTAAAAATTCATCAATGTTGAAACTTAGCGATAAAAAGACGCAGAAGTTGATGTTCCCCCCATCATCAACCTCTACGCCAAAAATCAAACAAATATTTGAGAATTTACCCTGCAAATCCCCCATATAACGCTTTAGAGAACGACTGTCATGTTTGGATTTGCCCACTTAACGCTTCCATTGGCTTCAACAGTGATTTCCTTATTGACCGCCTGAGCGCTCTCGGCAAAAGCTGGAATAAGGATTCCAAGAATTGCCCCGAAAGCAGCTAAGACAAGAACCATGCCAAGAAGCTGTCCTTTGAGTTCTGCCATAAACGTACCTCCTTTCTTAATCGATGTATCCGATCATCACGCTGCGCGTTACCTCAAGCACCATGACGTCTCGCGAGATGATAATGGGTTCGTATTTGCGGTAGATGAGGAATTCGTATACACCTCCTACTTCAACGTAATCTTTTCCAAGAGGTAGGATGCAAGCGTTCGCTTTCTCTTCCACATAATTTTGGATTTCTTTGCTGATGCCACCTTCCAAAGAGATGAGGTGCCCTGCTGTCACGGCCATGGTGTCGAGCACGCTATAGATTTGTTGGATGGTCGTGAGGTCACCGACATAGGCCATGACCTGGATTGAGAAAAACAAAGATAAAAGAAAACCTAAACTAGATCCCATACGCAAGATTCCCCATGATTACGACGATTGCGACGATGATTAGGCCCATCGTCAAAGCGCTATCTGCCAAAGGCAGGAAGTTGTTATTGTTAAGTGTGCTCTCGAATTTGCTTAGCTCGTATTTCCTTTTCTCAGAAGCTACTGAGGCAAAGACGCTTTCGAATTGTTGGATGTATGTTGATGAACCACCTTCATTGCCCATCTTGTAGATGCTGATCATCACTTGGCGGATCTCGAGGCTCTTGAACTTCTCTGAGAAATCGAGATAAGGCTTCACGCTCTTGTCTTTGTCGATATCTTCTAAAAGCTTTCTTAAGAGATCGCTCATATCTGGCGAGGAATAACGAATGCAATCTTCTAAGGCGTTATAGACCGGTCTTCCATTGCCAACGAAGATTTTGAAATAGGAGAAAACATGTACGAATTCTTTCTCAAGGGCTTCGTTTTTGACCTTCTTGATTCTCGATGCTTTTCCTAAAAGGAAATAATCTCCTACGATTGCCAAAAGAACGATCGATAAGGAGGCTATCAAAACCTTCGTCACTTGATAGGCGAAGAAGGCGATAGCGAGGAGAAAGAGATTGGCCATAATCATGAGGGCAATTTCCTTCTTTGGGTTTAGGCCCGCTTCTTTTAGAGTAAGGGCCCAGGGCTTTTTCGGTTTTTTCTTTTTCTTCATTTCATTTCCTTTCTAGGCTCATCTTCTCGCCTGTATATGACCTCACGTAGATATAGAAAGACACGATGGCGATCGCGAAATAGGCCGATGCGGTCAAGAGGTAAGGAAGGTTCTTCGTCAAGGTGTCGTAGAAGTTAGATAGTCCGAAGCGAAGGAAGGCCAAAACGATCGTGCTAAGGAACCACAAAGAGCCATATTGGACGAGGGACTTCTTTCTGATCGTCTCTAAGGAGTTGTTCTTTTCCTCGTTGAAGGTCACTTCGTTAAGCAAGGGCGAAGCTATCTCAATTAGATCGCCACCCTGTTCGATGAAGGCTTTAACGATAGAAAGAAAGACGTTATAGATATCCTCCTCAAAATACCTTGGCAGATATTCGAGTTTCTCCATCGTCGTCATGGGGGCTATAGATTCAAGAACCTTCTTCTCCTCCCCTTTCGCATCAATCGTGGCGTCCTCAAAGGCTTGGTCGAGCGAGGAAGTAACGGAAAGCGAGATGATGAAATGGTTGATGAAATTGAAGACCTCATGATGCTTCCTCCTTTTGTCGAGATACCTTTTGATGAGGGGCTTTATGAAAATGAAGGCGATCGCAAAATAGGAAAGGAAAACGATTCCGGCAACCATGAGGGAACTCGTCGTCACATAGGCGATGATTCCGAAATAGAGGGACAGAAAGAGATAGACGAAGACATTTTTCATGACTTTTCTCCTTTGCTATAAAGCGTTGTTATCTTTTTGCTCTTCTCATCAAGGCGACCTATCTCCTTGATGAAGCGTTTTATCGAACCATCAGGAGCACTTTCCTTCTCAACGTAGACGTAATAGCGGAGATGCCTCGCTATATCTTCCATGAGCTCGTCTTTGAAAAGCCTTTTGCTGCCAGTCATGGCAAGCCTAGCAACACGGTCAGGCATGGCCTTGAGTTTCTCGGCATGGACGGTTGTGATGACTGGATGCCCGCTCATCGCGCTTAGAAGGACATCAAGCATTTCCTCCCCTCGCGCTTCGGCGATGACGATATAATCCGGATCGTTTCTTAAGGCATTCTTGATGAGGGCAGAAAAGGATGCGCCTCGCCCTTGTTCATTCACTAGCCAGGTCGTGAGATCGATATTTTCGTTCTCAACCATATCGAGCTCTTCGACGTTGTCGATGACGATGACCCTCGTGCATGGAGCCATGTTCTGAAGGAGCCATTTTTGGAGCTCGGTTTTGCCGCTAGAGACCTTTCCGCCAATGACGATGGACTCCCCGTTTTTGATGAGTCTACGCAGGATTTGCAGGGATTTTTCATCAAAGAACCCTGATTTGTCGGTGATTTTGCAATCATTGCTCTCTAGACGCATTGCAAAGGTGAAGGCCTTCTCATTCCTCTTTCTTGCTAGAGAGGAATTGACTGCGTTCATGCGGTATCTCCCAAAGCTCACATCCAAGATTGGGCACTGCACGCTGAACTGATGTTCGGTCAGATTTGCGATTTGTCTTAGAAACGAAGAGACCTCTTCTCTCTTAACTTCGAAGTCCGCTTTTTGGCGGCCTTTGTGGTTAGAGACGTAATAGATCGATTCTCCGTTATAGGTGATGTCAGTGACGCCTTCTTGGCGGATAAGAGGAGACAGAAAAGAATTCTCCAAATAAGCTACTGGGTCCCCGCTCATATGGCTTTCCCCTTTCTGATCTCAAAGGCTTTCAAGGAATGGTAATGATAGGTGCCGTTGAACCTGCAATCGAAGGTGATGGTGACCGCATAGGGAATACCAAACCTGACCCCATCCCCATCTTTGAAGTCCATTTCCACATTCCACTCATTGACGTAGTACTTGCTAAGGCTCTCGCTGAAATACTTTGTTGCAATGCGGGCAAAGAGTTTTGGCTCAAAAGAGGCCGGGCCGCCATATGGGTCTGAGATAACGGCGTTTTGGGCAAAGGTGAAGTCAAAGGCTGCGAAAGTGTTGATGATCGCAGTCGACGTATAGGTGAAGGAATAGGCAGAGATCGAGAAGATGAAAAGAGCTACGAAGAGAAGGAAGTTAAGCATCGGGTTTCACCTCCGTAACGTAGTAGCGGCTATTGATCTTCGAGCCAACGTCATTTGATGCGCGGAAGACTGTGAAAGGATGGTAGAGGGTGTCGCTATTTTGGTCCCCTACGCCTTCTAAGACGATCTCGCATTCATAGAACCTTCCACGTACCCCTTTGACGGGCGGCAAGAAGATTTGAGTCGTGAATTCATATCCATCCGCTTCTGAGTGATAATCGTTCGTCTCGTAACGGAGGTCGCTTTTGAGAAAAAGCATCTTCTTGGAACGAAGGTATGATTCTTTCCCATCTGGGATTAGCTCCAAAGGAACGCTGATATATGGAACGTTGAGCGGGGTCTTTTTCCTTGTGCCGATATGGAAGTCATCAAGGTAGTTATAGAAACGGACCTCTCCCTTCCTCATCGTCATAGGAGAGATTGAGTCATCGTAGTTACGGACGTTGAACCTCATTTTCTTAAGAGGCAGAAGCCCTTGTGAGTCCGTCTCATATTCATCTTCGAGACCATTTGAATTGACGGTTACGTAACATGGATAACCGACGATCAGCTCCCCTTTGTAGACGCCTCCGAAGGCCTTCTCATTTTCGAATGAGCGATCCTTGCCGGCGAATGTCGTTGGATAGAGGTATCCATATGGGACATTGGCCGTCCATGACTCTACCGTTTCTGGAGCGACCATGACCCTAGTTTCGACAAGTAGATGCTGATCAACATCTCCAACACGGATCCTCGAATAAGGAACCACCACTTCAAAATCGATAACCTGCCCTTTCTTGTATGGGTGAAAATCGAATCGAGATTCTATGTAACTAAGGCCTGGCCTTGTTTCGCCATATGACTCAGTTTTGTTTTTCCCGTTTTCCCTATACGTATGGTTAACCTCAAAAACAAAAGCGATCTCCGCATCTTTGAGCATGTGCATATGGAGGGTCATCCTTCGGTCTTTCTGATCGTTAGGCGCCCAATAGAAATCCTCAATATAGCAAGTTTCGGCAACTGTTAGCCAAACTTGATTGAAAGACCACGCTGAGGTTAGGAAGGGCATGAGCAAAGAGAGAATGAAGAGCAACGGCTTCAGTTTGCGCCCATTAGTCGGATGTATTCTGTTTTCAGTTTGCATTTGAGCTTCCTCCTTTCCTGTTCGTAGAATTCCTTGCTTCCGTATTTCATCCACCAGAAGGGATAATTCTTCCCTTTTTCGAGATAGTCGTTCACGAAGATGAGACCTTGAACGAAGGTGAGTTTCTTGAAGAAGTCATTCACCTTCAGAAGAAAAGAAGCCTCTTTACGCGGCATGCGGAACCTTAGATATGGAATGTTCAGATCATATACATGCGTGTTCGACGGAAAGCCGTTTTGGAGCAAAGAGGAGGAATATCTTCGAGCGATTCCCTCTTCTTTGAAATGGTTAAGCGCTGGTTTGGTTTCTATGTTCTCGTTCATTTTTTGTCCCTCACTTATCCAATATTGGGAAAGCGAAATTTTTTCCGAAAAAAAATGCGAAAAAGAACAAAAAGCAAGCCCTCATCGAAGAAGAAATTTTTCTAAGCATTTGACCCCTTCATAAGCCAAAAAATGCTTTATAATATGCCCATGATTATCATCGTCGGACCAAGCGCGAGCGGCAAAACCGAAGTCGCTAAAGTCCTTAAAAAGGACTACGACATAAAAAAGGCCATCACTCACACGACTAGACCACCGCGTCCAGGTGAGAGGAATGGCGTTGATTATTACTTCGTCAACGAAGAGACTTTTGCCCTCCTCAAAAAGAGCGATGCTTTCGTTGAAACAACCACTTATGGCGACTACCACTACGGCTGCTCAAAGGCCCAGGTCAGCAAGAACAAATGCGCCATCCTTGACCCTAACGGACTCAAGACCTTCAAGAAGCTTGAGAATGACCTCATCGTCTCCTTCCAGCTTATGGCTACCCCAACCACTAGGGAAAGCAGGATGAGGATACGCGGAGACAAAGAAGGCGATATCTATATGCGCCTTATGAAAGACCAGAACATCTTCTCCGCCAAAAAGCTTACTGGTTACGTCGACTTCAAAGTCAGGACAGATAAAAAGACTCCCCAGCAAGTAGCCGAGGAGATCTACGCTTTATATCTCGAAGCCCTTGAGAAAAGAGGCCTCAAACTCCATCAATAAGATCACTCGTCAGAAATGACGGGTTTCTTTTTATTCCAACGCACCAAGGCTTCGGTGACGGTGTATTCTTTGCACTTTGTGACGGTCAGCTTGATTGGGCCATTGCTCACGACATCCCCTACTTCGGCGAATCTTCCAAGCTTATCAACGACCCAGCCTGAAACGGTTGAATAATCGTCCTCAAGGAGTTAGTCTGGATCAAGCCCAAAGTAGTTATAGAAATCGTCGATATTGGTGTCGCCTTTAACGATGAAGGTGTTCCTTTTTGGTCCTTTGACGATTGAGGTTGAAGGTCTGTCATTCTCATCCCACATCTCACCGACAAGCTCTTCAAGGATATTCTCGAGGGTGATGATACCTTCGGTACCGCCGAATTCATCTCTGACAAGAGCGATGTGATGGCGGTTCTCTTTCATGAGTTCCATGACGCTAGAAACGACCATGGTGCGAGGGACACTCACAATCGGCATGATAAGACTTTCGTATGAAGTGAGAGTTCCTTTTACCATCTCCCTAAGAAGGGTTTTGACAGGAAGATAGCCTAAGACGTGGTCAAGGTCGCCTTTGTAGACGATAATGCGTGAGAAATCGAAGACGCCTTTCCTCTTGAGGAATTCCTCAAATGAGGAATCGGTATCGTATCCGAAGATCTTGACGCGTGGGGTCATGATCTCGTAGCAGCTTGTCTCTTTGAAATCGAGCGACCTATGAAGAAGCTTAGACTGATCTTCATCAATAAGGCCTTCATCCTCGATGGCGTTGACCATTGCCTCAAGCTCTTCATCGGAAGCGACTTTGCTCTCTTCCCCTGCTTTCTCTAAGAATGGAGAAGAAACCCATTCGGCGAATTTGGTGCTTGGCCAAACGAACGGGAAGAAGATGATTTTGAGGAAGTTCACATACCCTGCGAAGAACTTCGAAAGGAAGAAAGAGTGGTTTTTTGCAATGGCTTTTGGAGTTATTTCTCCAAAAAGGAGAAGGACGAAGAGGAGGGAGAGAGCGCCAATCGTCTCTGCCATGCTCTCTAATGAAGTGCCCCTAAAGACATCAATGAAAAGAAGAGCGGTCAAGGATGAAGCGAGAACGTTCACGAAGTCGTTTCCGAAGAGAATCGTGGCAATCGTGTCGTCATAATTCTTCGCAAGTTTGAGGGCTTTCTTGGAGGCTTTGCTCTTATCTTTCTCTAAGCGGGACTGGCTGACGCAGGAATAAACCATGTCAGACGCGCTGAAAGAGGCGCTTAGAAGAAGCGAAAGGATGATGATGACTAAATACACATAGTCGAGCGGTTTCATCGTTTCTCGCCTCCTATGGCGGCTTCTTTCTCGCCGATTGGGCCAACAAGCTCCTCAAGGACGTCTTCCATGGTGACTAAACCGACCAAACGGTCGTCCTTATATACAAGCGCGGATTGGGTGTGATTGGTTCTAAAACCATCTGTCAGATCATCGATCTTGACGTTTGGAGAAACGATATACGGTTTTTCGATGGCTTTATTGATATCGAAGTCCTTCTTCTTGAGGTACATCGAAAGGAACTTCTTGACGATGAGGACGCCTTTGATGTCGTTTATCTCCCCTTCATAGACAGGGATTCTTGAGTACTGGGTTTCGCAGACGATCTTAGCGACATCCTCATTCTTTAGTCCTTCAAGGTTGATGGTGAACATCTTCCTTCTCGAAGTGAGAACTTCTTTGACTGCGGTGTCAGAGAAATCAATGGAATTGATGATGACATCGCTTTCGCTTTCCTCAATGAGGCCTTCTTCCTCTTTGAGCTCGATTGCACTCGTGAAGTCTTCCTCGGTGACCTCAGGTTCCTCTTTAGTTGGGAAGAGCTTCTTGGCAAGCCAAGAAATGCCAGTGAAAACCATGGCAATCGGCCAGATGAGGAAATAGAAAACAAGGAGAGGATAAACGGTGATTGAGGCGACTTTGTTAGGGATTTTCTTTCCAATCTGCTTTGGAATCGTCTCACCGAATAGATAAAGGATGACGGTCATTATGATGGTCGAGATGAGACCAGCGATAGATGGATCAAGGTTCGGGAAAAGCCTTTGGGTGAAAAGGATGGTGCTGATGACGGAGAGGACGACACTCGCGGCATTTGTGCCAATAAGCACTACCACTAAAGTGGTATCGAATCTTTCGGCGATGAAAAGGACGGCCTTTGCCGTTCTTG
>JAFXLR010000109.1 GCA_017531065.1 Bacilli bacterium | reverse complement strand
GGTGTCGATTAAGCACTCAGTGAGTGGGCAATCTTCGATTGTCATCTCGCCTTTGGCAATGAGATCCTGATAGGTCTTCTGGTTGCCCGGCCATCTCTCGTCTTCTTTCTCTAAAGAAAGAGGTGGAACATCAGCGCTTCTACGCCAGATGTGGACTTGCTCATCGCCCCACTTTTGAGCGGATTCGGCTTTGTTGAGGCCTTGGAGAGCGCCATAGTGACGCTCATTTAAGCGCCAGGTGTAGTGCTTTTCGATGCCATCTTCGCCAAGCTCTTTGAGAACGCGGTCCATGGTGTGGTTGGCTCTCTTAAGAACGCTGCTGAAGGCCATATCGAAGCTGTAGCCTTTCTCTTTGAGAAGCTTGCCGGCTTCGGTGGCTTCTTTTTCGCCGTTTGGGGATAATTCAACATCGGTCCATCCGGTGAACTTGTTTTCGAGGTTCCATTCGGACTGTCCGTGTCTGATTAAGACTAATTTGACCATTTTAAAATCCTTCCTTTGGATAACGGATAGATTATAGGGCCTAAAGGGCCTATTTCCAACACCTTTGCTCTTAGAGCAAGGAAATTGTTAAGCCTCTGCTCTAGCGCTTTCCGAGGCTTTGAGTGACTTAATTTCAGTGAGCATCGGACAAAGCACCATCATGTAATAGACGGTTCCAGTAAGGTTAGGGAAAGTGAAATCTCCAGCCTCAGTGAAGCATCTTGCAAGCAAGACGATGAGAGTGAGGAGGGTGACGCCCGCATAGGCGGACTTATGTTTGTATAGGCGTCCATCCATGAAGAACGCGTACGTCCATAAAGCTGCGGAGAAGATAAAACCAGGGAAACCGAACTGAAGAAGATCAACCGCGAAGGCAACATCCATTGGAACATAGCCACCGAAGTGTGCGTATAAGGCGTGTTGCCAGTTGATGTAACCAAAGCCAAAGATGGAAGTGGTTCCTCCGGATAAAGCCTCAAGGGCTTGGTTGAAGCAATTGATTCTTGTGTCGAACGAATGACCGTTCATGCTTGGGAGGTCATCAACGAGATATTCGAAGAAGGTGTGAGGAAGCTCCATGAACGAACCTTCTTCCACTGGGGCTAAGGCAATGATCAAGAAAGCTCCTGCCCCTGCAATCATGAGACCGAAGAAAACCAAAGCACGGATTGGGTGTTTGTTGACGATTGCCAAAGTTCTCCAAACAACGAAGACGGAGAAGAAGGCGAAAGCCATAATGATTGAGGTTTTGCTAAGGGTAAATAGGGTGTTGAAGAAGAAGTAAAAGAATAAAATCCAATGCAAAACCCTGTTATTTTTGATGATGAGGTAGGCTTCGGAGACCATCGCGATAACCAAAATGAACGCATAAACGTTCCTGTTGTTGGTGAAACTCTGAGGGACGTCATAAGGGTGAGGCTCGGTGAAAAGTCTCACATAGATATCGCCTTCAGAGATGTAACTGTAGATCGTTCCGAATAAGGCAACGACGATCGCGATGACAAAGAAGAGGTTGTAATAGTTCCTGTCTTTTATGATCTGAGGAATGATAGCGATGAAGATATAGATCGAAGCGAATATGATGATGGTCGCCATCAAGTACTCGAAGAGTTTGCCACCTTCTAATGAGTAAACGAGGGTTCCCTCAACACTGACACCAGGGAAGGCAAAGAGGGAAACGCAGGCGAATATCATCGCCACTGCCCCGATGATCATGAACGACCACTTCTGCTTTGCGCCAAAGAATTTGATGGCGAAGAACACCAAGAAGGCGTCATACAGAACAAGTGTTACTGTGAAAATAATGAACCAGACATCAAAAGCGAAAAACGGGAGCAATGTCCCGGTTTCGACTTTGTAGTCCATAGCCTCGAAATAAAGGTACGTGAAAAGGGAGAAGGCGAGGACTAATATCCACGCCACAAAATAACGAGGTTTCCTTTCACGGAGACCAAAGAAATCGAGGATTTTAGAGAACATTAGGAAAGTAAGAATTTAGAGATGGTTGTCCAGACGGCTTCCTTGCCGGTTTCGTTGTGGATTTCGTGACGCATATGGTCGAACATCTTGAGTTTGACTTTCTTGACGCCGATTTTCTGATACATCCAGTGAAGCTCACGTGGACCTTTGCCAAATCTGCCGACTGGGTCTTCTTCACCGGCGATGATGAGAATGTTCTCGTCTTTGCTGACTTTCTTGATCTCTTTGCCAGTGGTGATGGCTTTTAAGCCCCTAAGGAATTCTTTCCAGAATCCGCCAGTGGTTGGAGCGCCGCAATATGGATCGGCAAGATATTTCTGAACGTTCTCTTCGTTGTAGGAGAGCCAATCTTTTGGAGTCTTGGCATCCTTGATAGCTTTGCTATAAGCATCGGTTCCGGATGCGGAAAGCATCTTGTTTGGCTTGTCGAAGTTGCCTTTGTTGACAAGCATCGAAGCAAGCAAGAAACCGAAGAAGGCTTTCATTCTTGGCATCTTGTCTGAGCCACAGATGATGGCTTTGCTAACGGTATTTGGGAAGAGCTGGAGATAGCGCTGAGTCATGAACGAACCCATGGAGTGGCCCATGATGCAGGTTGGGAGGTTATTGGCTTTCTTAACTTCCTCAATCTTGATGTTCGCAGCGGTGACGTTGTCGTCGAAAGCGCCTTCGTACCACTTCTCCTGATCCTCAACATTTGGGGCGTTGAGACCTTGGGCGACAGCGTCTAAGACATAGACGTTGATGCCTTTCTCGTTCAAGTATTTAGCGAGTTCTTCGTAACGGCCTGAGTGTTCACCCATACCAGTCAAAAGAACAAGGTTCATTTTTGCTTGTTCGGTTTCAAAAATAAGACCTTTTTGAGTTCTGCCATTAGGCAAGGTGACAGTGAAAACGTTTTCCATAAAACAATCCTCTCGAGTTAAGCAAATTCTACACCAAAACCGCTACATGTGTGTATGAAAAAAGGCACTGAAACTTCTCAGTGCCTTAAATAGCTTGATTATTCAATGCCGTTTGGATTTTTCTTTTGGAAATTGTAGGCGTCTTTGCAAGCGTCTTTGATGGTGAGGGTGGCTTTCCAACCAAGCTCATTCCAAGCTTTGTCGACGTTAGCGAAGTTCTCGTCAATATCACCAGGACGGCGAGGCATGATCTGGTATGGAATCTTGATGCCATTAGCCTCTTCAAAGGCATGGACAAGTTCGAGAACGGATGTGCCTTTGCCAGTACCGAGGTTATAGACGACAAGACCTGGGTTGCTCTCTAAGCGTTTGAGAGCAGCGACATGGCCTTTGGCCAAGTCGACGACGTGGATGTAATCTCTGACGCCGGTTCCGTCGACGGTCTTGTAATCGTCTCCGAAGACACGGAGGAATGGGAGCTTACCAATCGCAACCTGAGTGACATATGGCATGAGGTTGTTTGGAAGGCCATTTGGATCTTCGCCAAGAAGGCCAGATGGGTGGCCGCCGATTGGGTTGAAGTATCTAAGCAAGCAGACGTTGAGGTCTTTGTTGGCTTTGGCGGTATCCTCAAGGATTCTCTCGATCATGATCTTGGTCTCGCCATATGGGTTTATGGCACTGCCGACTGGATCGGTTTCGAAGAGAGGAACCCTCTTTGGCACGCCATAGACCGTGGCGGATGAAGAGAAGATGAAATTGTGAACGCCTTTCTCTTTCATGATAGCCAAGACGTTGAGGGCGCTGCCAAGGTTGTTCTGATAATACTCAACAGGTTTGACGGTCGATTCCCCTACCGCTTTATAACCGGCAAAATGGATGACTGCGTCAATGTGATTTTCTTCAAAAACCCTTACAGTTTCCGCGTATTTTGTGCAATCGACCTCATAAAACTTAGGCCTTACATGAGTGATTGTCTCGATGCGGTCAAGGACTGCGAGCTTTGAGTTATAGAGGTTATCAAGGACGATTGGTTCGTAGCCGCTTTCGATAAGTTCGATGACGGTTTCGCTGCCAATGAATCCAAGACCTCCAGTGACTAAGATGGTCTTCATTTCTTTTCCTCTTTGCTATGCTTCTTTTTCTCTTTCAAGAGAGCCTCTTTGGCTTCGAAGATTTTCTCAGCTTCGTGTTTGGAGGCTTTGGCAGAGTGCTTTTCGACTTTGTGGTGCTTCTTCTGCTCAATCTCAATCGCGTGGTCTGAATGCTCAATAGCATTAAGGAAGGCTTCGGCGATGATGCGGTTAACAGAAGATTGGATGGACATTCTCAAAGCGATGAGACCAAGGGAGTCAACGAGATGCTGTTCCGCTTGTTCAGGATCGGTCTCTTTGTTCTTCTCGTATTCTCTCGCAAAGCGATCGACTCTTTGCTTGGCAAGAGCGATGGTGCTCTTGGCGATGCTTGTGCTCATGAGGCGGAAGAAGGTATAAAGAACGGATTTATCCGTGCTGACATCGTTATCAAGAGCGATGAGATTCGAGAGCTCTGACATAGTCAGTGAGTTCTTCAAAGAGCAGATGGCCAAAAGGTAGCCAAGATGAACTTCGTTGTATTTCTTTCTCTCTGGTTCTTTGATGATCTTCGCTTTGACATAGTTGTTGACCATGTAGGAAGTGAGGATCTCGGAATCGTGTGGGGAAAGAGGGGCTAAGGTCTTGTTGATATAGCCGACGACTTGTTCCAGATAAAGCGGAACGGTTGGGAGTTCCTTATAGGAAGGGAGTTCATAAAGAGAGGCATTATCAAGCCACTCTTGCAGGTTTTTAAGTTCTTCGTCCATTGTCATCTTTTGTCTAGCTCCTCCTTAAGGCATCTAGAGACTTCAGCGGCATTGACTTTGCCGTGAGAAGCTTTCATGACTTGGCCGACAAGGAAGCCTAAGGCTCTATCTTTGCCAGCTTTGTAATCGGCAATCGACTGTGAGTTGGCATTGAGGACATCAGTGACGAAGGCCATGATGGTCGAGGTGTCGCTCACCTGGGCTTCGATATGAAGTTCCTCTTTGGCTTCTTTTGGAGAAACGCCATCCGAAATGACTTTATCAAGGATGCTGACGCACTGCTTGTGGGAGAGTCCGCCAGTCTCTTGCATGAGGACGATTTCAGATAAATATGCCGGTTTTAGCGGTAATTCTTTGATTTTCATGGCGTGCTTATTGAGGTAAGCGTTGATTTCGACGATGAGGAAGTTGGCCAAATCTTTGGCATTTTTAACTTCGCCCATACCAGCCTCAAAGAAGGCAGCCATATCAGGATCGGTGAGGATGATCTCAGCGTCGACTGGAAGGAGTCCAGCGGCTAAGTACCTCTCCATCTTGGAGTCATAAAGTTCTGGGCAGGTTGCAATAGCATCCTCAACGAACTTATCACTCAATTTGATTGGGATGATGTTTGGTTCACAGAAGTATTTGTAGTCGACGGCGTCGGTTTTAACACGCATCAAAACGGTCTTGCCACTGCCCTCGTCAAACCTTCTGGTTTCTTGTCTTACGGACTGACCGGAGAGAAGAAGCTCAGCCTGACGTTTGATTTCATAATCGATAGCAAGCTCAACGTTCTTGAAGGAGTTGATGTTCTTGATCTCGACCTTGGTGCCGAATTCTTTCTGTCCGATTGGACGGATGGAGATGTTGGTATCGCAACGGAGCGAGCCTTCTTCCATCTTGCCGTCGGATGTTCCGCTATAAAGGCATGGGCCTCATTGTCGTCGGTTTCGGCCTACTCGATATTTCCATTTGGTTCTACCTTCTGAACTTCATCTACGACCATAATATTTTCGGCATGGGCGCCACC
>JAFXLR010000108.1 GCA_017531065.1 Bacilli bacterium | reverse complement strand
GCTGGCCTCGGCCTCGCGACGTTGATCTCTATGGTCACCGCGCCGAAATACGCCAATTCAAACGCCGAGCCCCTCGACATTACGAAGAGCTCCGTCACGGACGACCTCGAAGCCTTCTACGGTGAAAGCTATGGGGACAAAATCCTTGCAAATCTGACACCTTCTAAGGTAAAAGGCGACGATTACAACGACTTCAAGTTCTACAACTTCTACCCCTATCAGGGCGACCTCTACTTCTATTTCTATGCCAGGGCAGGATGGACGATCGACTCCGTCATCCTGGAGTACAGCGACGGCTCAACCTTCGATAACGATGGCAACGCAATCGAAAACTGGCACGTTTTAGGCGACCAGGATCTCCGATCCGCGCTCGTCAAGGACACCTACGGGAAGATGAATATCTTCTACAAATGCGTCCTCAAAAACTTCTACGTCGAAGAGGTCGGGTCCACGCACCGAATCTTCCTGCAGACGCTAAACGGCTACACCAGCAACGACGAGGATCTCGTGTTCTCGCGAAAATGCCAGGATGCCGAATTGCTCTGGGAGGACACCGCCGAATCTGAGGACCTTGTCTATCAGTATTACAAGGACGATTACATCCTCATCGATCAAGCCGAGTATTACCAGCAATGGCTAGCCACCAAATGGAACGATTCCAACCAGAACTTCCCGACCGAAATTAAGGAGTTCAATTGGCTCTTCTTCACTTGGTCTGGCACATCCATCGCTGATAAGTACGAGCTTGGCGAATTGAAGGAAGTCGTCCTGGATTACGAGTATCTCCAGTATGAGGTCTCCTATACGATCCGCAGCACCAACTGGAACGAGCCCCTGACCCCGGTCTACTTCGGCACTCATGATCACACCGAGCCGTTCGTGCAGAACGTTCCGGATGCGAATATCACGGATATCGAGATGTTTAACGAGGTCTATGCTCTTCGCCAGACCACGATCACGCCGTATTCGAGGACGATCTCCACTATCACCGACGAGCCGACCTGGTGGCAGTTCTGGCTCAATGCCCACAAAGTGGAGTATAGTTACAACTCCATCCAGGCCCTCGATCAGGCTTCGATCCAGGCTATAGAAGACGAGGACACCCGCGACTTCTTCCAAAGCCAAAGCGGCACATTCAAATACGCTTTGATGATGAAAGAGGACACCCGTTACCGCGAAAAGGTCGAAACCGTTCCGGCAACCTGGACCACCTCCGCTGGCAAGAAGGTCACCTCAATCGCCCATGAGCTTGTTTCTCCTAGGCTCACAAGGCTTACCTTCAATACCGTCGATGGCGACGTCGAGCTCAACGCGATGATGCATGCCGTCGAATTAACCGGCGTCTTCTCGACAAGCGGCAATATCATCGAGATTAAGGACTACACCGGGCCATCTGCTAAAGATGTCCTCCGTTATGTCTTCTACGCATTGTCCGTCTTGCTCGTCATCGCCGCCGCTGGCTTCATCACCGTCGGATTAGTCCGCTTCGCAAAGAAGGGCAAAAGGAGATAAACCATGTTCGATGTCTTCAAAAGGCATCGCAAGCTGAAGCTCGCTGGCATCGCCTTCGGGCTTCTTCTTGCATGGTATGCCGCTAAACCTGCCATTGATATGGCGAATGGTCAAAACGTCGATCCGGAATCTTTGATCGGGAGCTATGCGAACACCTCCGAGCACCAGGTTATGATCTACGATGGCGAAGTCGGCCGATTAGTCAGCGAGAATACGTTCGAGGACTTCTTCTACACCTACAATCAAGGCGTCCTCGAATGCAGGTCTCTCTATTTTGACTTCAAGATCCGCGTACTCGGCGATGGGTCTTTGTTCAACGGTTACGACAACACATACCTCTATAGGAGGTCTGAAGCATGAGCAAGCTCAGGAAATTTGGCTTCCATGTGGTTGCCTTGTTAATAATCGTCGGCCTTATTGTCTTCCTTGCTTTCAATCAGATGTGGATGATTGATCGCCTCGTCAGCTCCGGCTACGTCTTCGGGATGAAGTTCAGAAGCGTCTTCCTCTTTTATTGCGGAACGGACGAAAAAGCGCCGTACCTGCTTGAGACGATCAACGACATCGAGAATTACCCGATCCTTTTCCGCAATTTCGACTGGGAATCCCTGGGCGAAAGCATCGGCCAATATTTCCGGATCCTCTTCTCCGCGCCAAACGCCTTGAGCTGGCTCTTGGATTTCTCTGACTTCATGATGTTGGTCACAAGAGCCTTGATGATCCTGGCGATGGTTGCTCTTGTGATCTTCTGCGTCGTGAGCACCTATTTCAACGAATCACATAAGGCTTGGATGGAAAAAACCAGGTCTTTGCAGCGATTTCAGCGTTTTGAGAACGGCCCTTGGGCCTCGATCAAGCGCTGGTTTGCAGAATATTGGGCCTGGTGGAAGAAAGGTTGGTACTTCAAAATCGCCGTTATCCTTGTCGCCGTTTTGCTTGGCCTTCCCATGGTCGCGCTTGACCTGATCGCCGAGTATTTCTATTTCTTCACGAGCTTCGACTTCTTGGCTTTGCTCGACACGCTTCTAGGCGACGTCGCTACGATTCTGGTTGGATGGTTCACCATCCCTAAGCCGTTAAGAGTCTTAATCTTGTTCATCCTCTTTAGGGTTTTGACCCTTTGGAGGGCAAGAAGACTCATCGAGGGTAAACTGATGCCCGCGAACGAAGCGATGGTCGATAACGACACCGGCGTCTTCACGCTCATTCTGGGCAAAATGAGGGGCGGAAAGACGACGCTTGCCGCATCGATGGCCAGAATCCTCAATACCGTCTATCACAAGAACGCTTTCGAGAACATGGACCGGTGCGCCATGATGTTCCCTGACTTTCCCTGGATGCCGTTTGAAAGGGATATCGTCCGACTCGCTGGCAAGAGAAGGATCGTCAACATGGACCAGGCAGCGGCATTCGCCATGAGGGTCTATGGCGTTGGTGAGCATAAGCCCGTCGCTTTGTATGGCTATGACGTCGGTTCCCAGAGGAATTACTTCATCGATGGGGCCAACCGCATCAATCTGCTAGAAGCTTTGATGATCTACGCCGAATCCTATTGGGTCTATTTCCATGCCGGAAATCTGATCTCAAGCAATTTCCCGATTAGGACCGACGACCTTCGCCTGGACAAAGGGCATCTTGTTCTTTATGACAGCAACGCTTTCAGAAGGAAGGTCCTCGATCAGCCGAAAGACTCGTCGCTTAGCCATATCCTTGTCTTCGATATGTTGCGCCTTGGCAAAAAGAAAGACCCATGCAACGTATATCGCGACTGCAGTGGGCCGATGATCGCTGTTGCTACAGAGTTCGGGAAAGAGCAAGGCAACATGGTTTCTAACACCGCCTACTCTGCCAAAGATGAAGGCGCCAATCCAAAGAACGACCTCCTCGATTACTCGCTTAAACTTGGCGGACATCTCGCCAACATCTGGCACACTAACTTCTTCAAGTTCATTGCCGACGAACAAAGAAGCGGCAGCCTTACCTCGAACCTAGTTACCGTCGCGCAATCGATCTTCACCGCCGACAGGGCTAACCAGAAAGAGAAGATGGCGCTTCATGGCTTCGAACTCGAATCCGCGATATTGGACGCTTTAAGAGGTTTCCGTGACTGGTTCTATAAAAAATACCGTCACGTCAGAGAGGACAATACCTTGCCGTTCTATCTGATCAACAAGCTTGGGGCCTTCTGCTACTCAATCGAGACGAAGATCTACATGCGTTACGGCTATAAGGAAGTGAAACTTCCCATGTGCACTGCAGACACTTCAGGAAACCTGACAGAGGGCGAAAGCAAGAAGTTCTACGTCATCAACTTTATTGACTATGCCAGCCGTTTCGAGTCCGCTTGCATGAAGGATTTCCTGAATTCCAGGAAGCCAAAAGCCGATCACGGATTCTTCGACATACCGACTTATGAAAGGCTGATGCCGACGAAAAGCGAATGGGATATGCAGGGTTCTTACCTGGTCACTGATTTGGAAAACCCAGAACTAAAGTTTTCCACAACCCCTAAAGTGACCAGGCGAAGAGACGGCTCCAGGCGCCGCAACGGCGCGGACCGCTCTTCGCAAGGGAGCGGGGGTGGGGTCTTGTGATTTGGCTGTGTAAGAGGCTGCTTTTCCCGCTAGTCGAGGGGTCGTCAGGGAACGGTCCGAGCGATAGCGAGGGGGAGGCGTCTTGTAATACGCCTCCTAGTTCCCGATATGGAACTTGCATTGACTACCTGAAATTCACCTTCCCAAGGGGATTCGGTAAGGACAACAGCTTCTTCAGGCCATTGATGGAAAAGCTCGCCGTCGACATGACGATGGTCGAAGGTCTTAGGGCGATGCACGGCTTCACGGACGTACTCCGCCTGGCGCCGGGCACCAACCTAGCCTACGGCGGCACGATGACTAACCGGAAAACCGGCGAATCCACGACCATGCTCGAGATGTCGGGCGAGGGTTGCAGGGAATTCGAGGACCGCTATTTCAGCAGATTGTTCATGGCCGATGACTCCATCGACAGGACCGAAACGGTCAGAAAGGGTTGGATCGAGCTCATCGAGCTGTGCCTGGAATTGGCCGGCGAGTGCAAGCGCGTCGACCTCCCGACCGACGACTTCTCTGGCCGCATCACCGTCGATGAGCTTAAGGCGAAGGTGGCCCACCACTATTATTCGACAACGCTGAGGGCGCTGGAGACGACGGACGGAAAGGAAAGCCTGAAAGACGTCAAGACGGTTCGGGACTCGAAGCTGTCCGGCTATTCCGCCACCTTTGGCACCAGGAAGAGCCTGCAACTCTGCATCTACGACAAGCTCTCCGAGAGGCTGGCATCCGGAATCGATCCCAGGGTGGACTCCTGGATCAGGTATGAGGTCCGCTTCTACCATGAGAGGGCGGACATCGAGATCCGCGAACTCCTCAAAGCCTTGAAAGAGGGCCAGGAATCGCGGCACATCGTCGGGGCGCTCGCGGCGATAATCGACTTCAAGGAGCCGACTGACGCCAGCGCAAAGCACAGAAGCGACGCAAAGACCTGGTCCAAATGGGAGGAGCTCGTCAAAGACGGCTCTGCCTTCAACGGGTTCGCGGCGTCCCCGAGGGTCATGTCCGTCGAGAGCAACGCCTCCTGGCTGATGAAGGAGGGCTCGAAAAGCTTTCTCAGGGTCCTAGCGTCCTTGGATGGGAAGGACATCGCGACCATTGGCAGCGCCCTGGCCCTTAAGGCCATAGGGAAGATGACGAAGGCGGACCTTCAGTTCATCAACCAGTACCGGAAGAGCTTGGGGCACGCAGAATTCGGGACGCTCAAGGAACTAGCCAATTACTTCTTTGGGCTCCCCGATCTCGTTGTCGAGTTCGATTCGGAGGTCACTAAGCTCTTGTTCGACAAAGGGACAAAGAAGGAGCTGGTGACCAGAAGGGCCGCCCTGAAAGGCCTGGAGGAAGAGGACGATGGATGAGCGGCACTACCGTCCGGAATTCGAGGATGACCGAAAGGCCGTAGAGATTGAGATGCCGAATTCGGTGCTACGCAGATTGACAACATTCGTCTGCGAAAAGGCCTCGGAATGGTTCAGCAGCGAGGAAGGCAAAGCAGCTCTTAAGAGAAACAGGGACAACGCCAGGCGACGCGCAAAGTACGCCGAAAACAAAAAGGGAGGCCTTGGCTAGGCTTCCCTATTTTTATGCCTTGAACCGGAACTTGATGCCGAGCTTTGAAGAGACCTCGGAAGCAATGCCCCTCATGTCGAAGGTATAACCGAACACGCAACTATCGACATAGACGCGGTTCGTATGTCGTTGAGAATGGTGGAGCATAACGGGATCGAACCGTCGACCTCATCGTTGCGAACGATGCGCTCTCCCAACTGAGCTAATGCCCCAACCGCTCGAACATTATAGTTAGCAATTGGATTTCTTACAAGGAAACTTCTTTACTAAGAGAAGAAAAGGGCCCTTGGAGCTTCGGGCCCTTTATGGAGGGTATTACGCAATCGGAAGAGGAGGTCTCTTCATTTCCTCCTTTTCCTTCATGAATGCGAGTTGATTAACGTCTTATTTGGCCGAGGATTTGTGATACTCTTCGACAAGACTTGTTTTCTTGTGACAAGAACCACACCCACAGCAAGACGGACAATTCCCAGAACAATCCGAACAAAGAGATTTCCCGGTTTTCTTTTTGAGGATGACGTTCCAAACGAAAACTCCGACTACGAACAAGGCGGCAGCAATTATGATGAGAATTTCATACCACTGCATAGTTTTTCACCTTACGCTCTGATAGCGAGTGCTTCTTTCTGTCTCTTTGAGACGATGAAGCCACAGGAGACGATGAGAGCGGCAAGGACCAAAGTGATGATAAGTCCAAGCCACCACTGGAAGACATAAGCCTCACCAATCCAGTAGACAATGAGAGCGGCGACGTATGACATGGCAAACCACCAAAGGAGGGTCAGCCAGAAATGTTTGCCTTTGAGTTCACCGTGTGCAGCGCCGATAGCGGCAAAGCATGGGATGGTGAAGAGGTTATAAACCGCAAAGCTATAAGCGCCAGCAATGTTGAGGGCGACAGAGCCTTCATCAAGACCAAGGACCGCCATCGTGGCGACGACGTCCTCTTTAGCGATAAGGCCGGTGATCGTGGCGACAGAATACTTCCAGCCATCCGCGCCATAAGTCCAACCGCCTTCAAGGCAGCCAAGAGGATAGAAGAAGAATTTAAGTCCTTGTCCAAGGGTACCAAGGATGGACCATTCCATGTTATAGGCAAGCTCCATCTCGCCTTCTTCGTTCATGACTTCAACGAAGTATGGGTAGACATCTCCGCCGAAGCTGAATGTTGCATCATGCAATGACTCGTTGAAAGCATTGTTATACCAGAAGTCCCAACCGAAGTTGCTGAAGAACCAAATGATGATGGTGCAGGCAAGGATGATGGTGCAGGCTTTGACGACATAGTGCTTAAGCTTGTCCCAAAGGAGGGCTAAGACGTTACGAGCCTGTGGAAGATGATATTCCGGAAGCTCCATGACAAACGGCGCAACATAATGCTCTTTGGAGAAAAGCTTTAAGAACAAAGCGAAGATGATTGCAGCGGCAATACCACCGAGATAGATAGCGAAGACGAAGATGTCCCCTGCTGCTCCCATCATTGCGCCAATGCCAGCGAGGAAAGCCCAAATTGGGGCTTTTGCGCCACAGGAGAAGCAAGTCATCAAACGGATAGTGAGGCGTTTTTCTCTATCGTCACCAAGGGTTCTCGTTGCCATGATGGCAGGAACGGAACAACCAAAGCCGGTGAGCATTGGGATGAACGCTCTTCCCGATAAACCGAACTTTTTGAAAGCGCGGTCAAGGATGAAGGCGATACGAGCCATGTATCCAGAATCTTCAAGGATAGCGATGAAGAAGAATAAGAGCATGATCTGAGGAACGAAGCTCAATACCGCAGAGACGCCACCTAACACGCCATCGAGGAGGAACGAAGTGTACCAAGCCTCTGGCATAACGTTTCTGAGGTTATCAATGATAAGGGAGTCGGTAAACCACCCAAACCAAGATTGAAGGAACACGCCAAGCGACGGTATTCCATCAACTGGTTCGCCAGACATGCCGGAGAAGAAGTCGGCAACCGCCCCTTCCATATGGACAGGGATGAAGAAGAGAGCCTCACCAAAGGTGAAGTGGAAGACAAGGAACATGATGAAGACAAAGATTGGAAGACTCCAAATCCTATGGGTCAAAACCCTGTCGATCTTTTCAGAAGTTGTTAACTGTCTTTCTTTTGTACTAATTCCTGCCGCTTTTTCCTTTGAGACGAAAGCACCCATGAAGTGATTGCAGATGTAGTCATATCTAGCATCGGCAACCAAGGCCTCGAAATCAGAACCAAAGGTTTCGTTTTTATAGAACTTTTTGAAAGCCATGACCATCTCAGCGATGTCTCTATGGTCTTTTGCCTCAAGTTCATCGAGTTCAATCAATTTGATGGCGTGGAATAAAGGATAGGCAACATTCTGAGCCTCGAAAGCGGCTTTAACGTTGCTGAGAAGACTAAGAAGCTCTTTGTCTTCGATGACGGTTGAACCTTCTCTTTTATGCTTTGAAGCCTCATAGGCGACCTTCATGAGCTCATCAATGTTCTCTGCTTTAAGAGCAGAAATCTCAACGACCGGAACGCCTAGGCTCTTCGAAAGCTTATCGATTTTGATGCTGTCGCCCCTTTTGCGAAGGACATCACTCATGTTGAGAGCGACGACCATTGGGATATCGATCTCAAGCAACTGAGTAGTCAAATAAAGGTTTCTTTCGATGTTGGTTGCATCGACGATGTTGATGATGCAATCAGGTTTCTCATCAAGGATGTAATTTCTCGAAACGACTTCCTCGCTTGTGTACGGCGAAAGGGAATAGATGCCAGGAAGGTCGATGATGTCGATTTCTTCATCAAGCTTCTTGTAGCTTCCTTCCTTTTTATCAACGGTGACACCAGGCCAGTTACCAACGTGGGCGGTCGATCCAGTCAAAGAGTTGAATAAGGTGGTCTTTCCGGAGTTCGGATTTCCGGCTAATGCAAAACGTTTGCTCATATTAGTCCTCCACCTCTAATTCGATTAAGTGGGCCTCGGACTTACGCAAGGTCAGCTCATAGCCCCTCAAGGTAACCTCGATTGGGTCCCCTAATGGAGCGAATTTTTTAACAGTGACTACGGCCCCTGGGGTGACACCCATATCAAAGAGCCTTCTTCTTAAGCGGCCTTCACCGTTTACTTTTTTGATTTGGCCAGTCTCGCCAACTTTTAGTTTGTCTAGTTTCTTAAGCATGATTCCTTCCTTTCTATGCTACTAGAGTCACGGATGTCGGTTACCTTCTTCCTTCGGCCGCGACTATGCTTCGGTTAGTTCATCTAACTAATTCAGAAGAACCAAAAACGATGCCGGTTAGACATCGCTAACCAATATATACTTCACGCACCTGTCACGCAAGAAAAAGTTAGTCATGTTTAACTCTTGCCCATTCAATCATTAAAAAGGGCATTCATGAACTTCGGCCAAAACAAAATGTAAAAATCGAAAAATGAGGACGTTTTTGCAAGGGATTTTTGACTATTTTGTTTTTCGTTGGGCGGGTTATAAGGATTTTTGAGCCACTGCTTCTCAATCCGATTTTCGGTGTTCGCTTTGGATAGTAAAACTTTTTGTACTGTGTCTAATATCCACATTTTTGAATTGTAAAGATTGGTGGAAAAATCCATAGCCGGACCCTCTTATTTTCGAAATCGTATTTTTTCTCTTCCCAAAACCAGTTTCAATTAAGTCCCCTCGTTCGGAGACAGTTATGGAGAAGGTCATTGCGATTATCGACTTGAAAAGTTTTTACGCCT
>JAFXLR010000107.1 GCA_017531065.1 Bacilli bacterium | reverse complement strand
CCAAGCTTTGTTTGGCTGCCTGACGTTAAAGTATCCATACTTCTTTTCAAGGCTCGTGTAGGATGGCTTTGTAACAGCCTTCCTCCACCGCATTATGTCATACGGTTTGTCCTTATCAATGAGAAACTCGCTCATTTCGATCTCATAACCCAATGAAGCTAGTGCATCGTAGACAAATTCAAGGTCTGTATGGGCATCAACCAAGATATATTTGACATTCTCCAATCTTTCTTTATGGCTAGTCAAAATTTCTGAAATCAAACGACCACCCATACCGGCTAAGACAATGGTGTCGCATCTTGGGTCCAACTTTTCGATACCGTCGCTGAGCGAAGGAGAAATCTTTTCCTCTAACCCTGCTTCTTTAATTGCCTCGACCATTCTTCCGTAAGGACCTTTTTTGTTATCGACGGCGAAGGCTCCGGTTACCAAACCTTGCTGGCATAAGAAAATCGGAAGCAGACAATGGTCGCTTCCGATATCTGCGACGAAAGAACCTGGAACAACGTATTCCGCAAGTTTTAACAACCTGTTAGAAAGCTTTTTCATCGTATTTGTGTCGAATAAAGGTTATTTATTGCCCTTAGAATGGGTATCTGGTCCCTCTGGGTAATAAGCGTCTTGATAGTCGCCGAGTCTCTTGGCTCTCGTTGGATGGCGGAGCTTTCTGATAGCCTTGGCTTCGATCTGACGGATACGTTCACGGGTAACGCCGAATTCTTTGCCGACTTCTTCGAGGGTCCTTGGACGATTGTCATCAAGACCATAACGGAGTCTAAGAACTCTTTCTTCACGATCGGTTAAGTCGTGCATGATTTCGTAAAGCTCGTCCTTTAAGAGGGATTTTGTGGTGAATTCCTCTGGGGACTGGACTTCTTTATCTTCGATAAAATCGCCAAGGTGGGAATCATCTTCCTCGCCGATTGGCGTTTCAAGGGAAACTGGTTCAAGAGCGATACGCTGGATCTCACGGATTCTTTCTGGAGTGAGAGCGCCTTCCATCTTCTTGCTGATTTCCTCTGGTGTTGGGTCTCTGCCAAGTTCTTGGACAAGCTGACGCTGAACCCTGGTCATCTTGTTGATGGTTTCAACCATATGAACTGGGATACGGATGGTTCTGGCTTGGTCAGCGATGGCACGGGTGATGGCCTGACGGATCCACCAAGTGGCGTAGGTTGAGAACTTGAAACCTTTGGTGTAGTCGAACTTTTCGACGGCTTTGATAAGACCCATGTTGCCTTCCTGGATTAAATCAAGGAAATGCATGCCACGGCCAACGTAGTGTTTAGCGATAGCGATGACAAGACGGAGGTTAGCGGTAATCAAACGGTTCTTCGCATTAACGCCTTCCTCGTTTTCGTAGTAAAGACCTCTTAAATCGGCTTCGAGCTTACGGGATTCAACGCTGTAATCAAGCCCTTCGGCTTCGCATTTGGCCTTAAGCGCCTCAAATTCCTCGTCTTTGTGGGCGATTCTTTTATCGTATTGTTCTTTGGCGGCTTCGCCACGTTTGATGGTTTCAGCAAGCTCGGTTTCCTCTTTGGCGGTAAGTAAGCGAACTTTACCGATTTCCTTGAGGTACATCTTGACGGAGTCGTTGACTTTGACATCACCAGATTGAACTTTTGCGAACTCATCAATCGTGCTGTCATCGATGTTTGCGATCTCTTGGTCGTTTTCATCGATATCGACGTCATCGATCTCTTCTTCGGCTTCACGATTGGCTTTTTCAAGGTCGATCATCGATGGATCGATGTCTTCGTCCTCGGCTTCTTCCTCATCAGTGATGACTTTGATCTTGTTTTCGTTGAAGAAGGTAATGAGGGTTTCCAAATCGTTCTCACTGATATCGTGTTTGGCAGCCTCGTCCATGAGTTCCTCTTGGTTGATTGAACCGCTGGACTTACCCTTTTTAAGGAATTGTTTCTTGAGCGCCTCTAAGGCTTTATCAGCGCTGGATTCCTCGGAATCATCGACATCGACATCCTTAAAGCCGGCATCAAAAGAATCGAAAGCGTCCTCAGCTGCTTTCTTCTTATCAGTTTTCTTGGCTGAAGCTTTCTTTGTCTTCTTGCCTTCTTCGGCAAGTTCTTGTTTTTCTTTCTTTGGCATGGGGTTTTGCTTCCTTTCTTTTAATCTTTTTTATTTCGTTTAAGTCGCTCTCTTTGTCTTGCGGCAAAGTCTTTGAGGGCTTCGCCTATTTGATGAGGGTCGGCATCTTTATTCGATATGACTTTGGCAGTTTGCGCACGATCGAATATCTTGTCCTTCTCATCTTTGATGACGTCTATTACTTCCTGCATCCCTTCGTCGGAGTAAGGCGGGTAATAGCGTTCAGAAGATATCTCCGTCAGACGGCTGATCAGCGTATCGGCATCCTCATCGCCTGCGTTTGAGATGTCATTGATGAGCAATGGCAACGTGACGTTTTCCTTTCGTGACTCTTGGTAATCCACGATGTAGTTAGCGATTTGGTTGTATACAGATGTATAGAAATTGCCGATCTTATCTTCGAAATATCTGACTGCGCTCATATTGTTAAGCATGTAATAGAGCGCCTGTCTTTCAGCTCTAAGAAGCCTCTTCTGAAGGAGTTTTTCAGGATGGAGTCTAGAGAAATCGAGCTCATCTACTGCGATACTTGCTTCTTCTTCGTCCTCTTTGCTGATGACCTTGCGGTTGATTTGGAACCTGATGGCCTCCATCTCGTAGCCAGTTGCTTTTGAGAGTTTGGCGATGTAGTTATCGCGGTCGATTCCTGCTGGAACGTTCCTGAGGAACCTGATGAAGTAAAGCATGACTTTGCGGCGTTCATCCGGTGTCTCGAGCTTTTTGACGTTGAGGTAATAGTTGATTTGGAAGTCCATCGCATCGACAAGATGTGACATGGCTTCCTTAAGGGCCTCTGGACCGCTCTCTTGGAGAATGTCGTCAGGGTCTCTTAAGTCGTTTGGATTGCTGACTAAGCGGTATGGCAAGCCAGCTGCGTTGAGCTGGGTGATGATTTTCATCATGCCGATTTGACCAGCGGCATCACCATCAAGACAGAGTCTTATTTCACAGTTAAGCTTCCTTAATAAGGCGATTTGGTCGGACGATAAGGCTGTGCCCATAAGAGCGACGGCACTAGATATTCCGGCCTTGTCGAGCGCCATGACATCCATGAATCCTTCAAGGACATAGACATAGCCATCATGACGGGCTGTTCCCTTTACATTGTGGTAGTTATATAAGATCTTGCCTTTGTGGAAGATCGGTGTCTCAGGAGAATTAACGTACTTCGGATCCTGCTCTTTTTTGAGTTTACGGGCACTGAAACCGACGACTTGGCCATTAGGGTCACATAATGGGAAGATGAGTCTTCCAGCATTGGCGTCCTTGGCGTTATTGCTCGCTAAAGCAATACCAGTATCCTCGATGGATTTGAGGGAATGGTTATGGGCAAGCAAGAACTCAATGGTCTTACGGCCATCGGCCAAGGAATAACCGATTTTGTATTTCTTTACCTGAGCGTCATCAATATGTCTCTCGGCAAGGTAATCTTTCGCTATCTTGCCTTCAGGGATGCTAAGGTCATACTCATAGAACTTCTGCAAATCGTTGATGCAGTTATAAATAGGTTCTAGAGTGAGGTCTTTTTTGGGGACGAAGGCCTCTTTTTCGAGCCTGTCATCGTGAAAGCCGACGATATCGGCTACCTTACGGACAGCCTCAGCATAAGAGATCTTCTCGTATTTGGAGACGAAGGTGATGGCGTTGCCAGCCGTTCCACAGACGAAGCATTTGAAAATCTGTCTCTCGGGTGAGATCGACAAACTTGGATGCTTGTCATCATGAAAAGGACAAAGGGCCATGTAGTTGCGACCCTTTTTGGTAACTGGGATATAAGCCTTTATGACATCGACAATATCGGTTTGGGCCAATAACGCGTCGATGAGTTCAGGTGAATAGGCCATCAATTGCCTCCTTTAAGCGGGATTAGAAGACGAATTTGTCTTCGAAGTGTTTGACGAGTTCGTCGATAGGCATGCGGATTTGCTGCATGGTATCGCGATCACGGATGGTGACGGTGTTGTCTTCAAGGGTGTCGAAGTCAACGGTTACGCAGTATGGGGTGCCGATTTCGTCCTGGCGGCGGTAACGCTTGCCGATGGAACCGGTGACATCATAGGTAACCTGGAAATGTTTGTTGAGGACGGAAAGGACCTCTTTGGCCTTATCCTCAAGCTTCTTGGATAATGGGAGAACAGCGACTTTATAAGGAGCAAGGGCTGGGAGGATGTGCATAACGGTACGAACATCGCCGCCTTCTAAGGTCTCCTCATCATAGCTATCCATCATGACCATGAGCATGAGTCGGTCAAGACCCATGGATGGCTCAATAACGTATGGGATGTATTTCTCGTTGGTCTCAGGATCAAAGTAGGTCATATCCTCTTTGCTATATTCCTGGTGACGCTTCAAATCGTAGTCGGTTCTGTCGGCGACACCGAGGATTTCTCCCCAACCGAGATCCGGGAAGTCATACTCGACGTCAGTGGTCGCTTTGGAATAGAAAGCAAGCTCAGCTGGCTCGTGATCACGGAAGCGAAGGTTTTCGGCTTTCGGTCCAAGGCTCTCGACGAATTTGAGACAGTAATCCTTCCAGTAAGCGAACCATTCAAGGTCGGTTCCCGGCTTGCAGAAGAATTCCATTTCCATCTGATCGAACTCACGGATACGGAAAGTGAAGTTCCCTGGGGTGATTTCATTACGGAAGCTCTTACCAGTCTGGCAAATGCCGAATGGGAGCTTCTTTCTCTGGGTGCGCTGGACGTTCTTGAAGTTGACGAAGACGCCTTGAGCGGTCTCTGGACGGAGATAGACGACGCTGCTGCTGTCATCGGTAACACCGATGTGGGTCTTGAACATCATGTTGAACTTACGGATCGGGGTGAAGTCGGCTTTTCCGCAGACTGGACACTTAACGTCGTGTTCTTTGATGAATTCGTCCATCTGCTCGAAGGTCATATTGTCGACGTCGGTATCTGGGAATTCGGATTTGATGAGTTCATCCGCACGGTGACGGGCTTTGCAAGCCTTGCAGTCGACCATTGGATCGTTGAAGGTTGTGACGTGACCGGTGGCTTCCCAAACGCGTGGATTCATGAGAATGCCAGCATCGATGCCGACGTTGGTTGGGGATTCTTGAACGAATCTCTT
>JAFXLR010000106.1 GCA_017531065.1 Bacilli bacterium | reverse complement strand
TCAACGCCAGGGTCAACATAGAAGCCGATGGTTGGGTAGTAGTAGTAACCGAAAGCCTTGATGGTACGGCCACCGTTGAGGGAGGACTTAACCTCAGTGACCCACTTATAGAACTTGGAGGTGTTGACGGAGCAGACCATGTCGTTATCGCTGCCACGGTTGTCAACCATGACTAAGGTCGCACCGGCTTCACCACCGACCTCGGTGTCATACCAGTAACCATAGATCTTGGTACCATTGGATTCACCGTTGTATAAGCCATCATCCCAGAGATAGAGATAGGCGTAGTGCTTGGAGTAGTCGCCCTGCCAGCCTTCGGCGTAGGCGCCTTCGAAGCAATACACTAAGTTGGCGTCATCACGGGTGTAGCTGCTACCGACAGCGGTCTGGATTTCGCTGGTGGATTTGGTGCTATATTCGTTGCTATCTTTGCTGAAGTGAACACCGGTTGGGTCGAAGGTGTAGTTTGGATCAACCTTGTCTCCGAATTCCTTCTGAAGGTCGATGACGAAAGGCTTTTTCGCGACTTCAGAGGAAGCGGTTGGATCGATGACGTCCTTTGGACCAGACTGGGCAGCGCCTAAGCTGGAGGAAAGAACGATACCGACGATGGCGAGAACGCCAGCAAGACCGGCCGCGCCAGCGAAACGTGGCATGGCGAAGGTCTTCTTAAGCTCTTCTTTCTCCTCTTCTCCAATGCTTTCCATGAAGCAGGAAGCAACAGCGATGCCAAGGGCAACGAGGATAAGAATTAAGTAAGTGAGATGAAGCTCAAGGCTACCACCTTCATAGGCGACACCGGTTCCGATGGCGGCTAAGACGGTTGGACAGAGCTGGATCTCGACGAAGAGGGCTCCGCCGATGCAGCCGATGACGACGATCTCAAGCCATTTGTGCTCAGGAGCGGCAAGAGCGGCAAGCTGAACAAGGAAGGCGAAGAGAGCCCAGATCCAGACTAGCTCGGTGGCGTAGCTGGCAGCACTGTTAGGCATGGTGTGGCCATGGCCGAATTGGCCTGGCTCATAGGTGGCGATGTAGATAATGAATAAGAGAAGCGAGAGGATCGCGGTGGCTACCATGAACCAGTAGCCGAGCTTTTTGCTCTTAATGAATTTCATCATTATGCGTTACCTCCTTCGGTGGTATCTTCAACATCTTTCTTTGGTTCGACTTTCTTGACGAAGGTGAAGATGACGAAGCAAGCGATCGAAGCAAGAGCGAAGACGCCGATGACGCCATCGATTGTTCCGACGACTGGTTTCCACCACTTGAACTGCTCTTTTGGTCCTTCTTCTTCGACTGGGTTCTCGCCTTTTTCGGCAGCTTCAGCAGCGGCACGGCCGGCGTCACCCATCCAAGACTGGGCGTAGGCGTACATAATATCCTTATTTGCTTTCTGGCAAAGCTGGAGTAAGTAGCCATCATCTCCGGAGCCTTCGATAAGCTGACGGATGAGGGAACCACGTCCACCGTCGAGACAGAAGACTTCGGTTCCGCCAAGGATCATGGCGGCGGTGTTGGAGTATTGGTCGGTATTGCTACCAGTCAAAGCGTCATCGATGATGAGACCTTTGTAGGCCCATTCAGAACGCATGACGTTGAAGGCGAGTCTATCGTGGGCGGCGGCATAACGGAGACCGATACGGTTGTAAGAGGTCATGATGCCAAGACCTTCACCTTTGGTGAGGGCGCCTTCGAATGGACGTAATTAGATTTCGCGGATCGCCTGCTCGTTGCAGAAGGTCGCGATTCTCTGACGGTTGGTTTCCTGGTTGTTGAGGAAGCAGTGTTTGATGTTCATGATCAAACCTTTTTCGCGAGCAGCTTTGATGATGTTGCTGGCGGTGTAGTAGTTCATGACACCATCTTCTGACATGTACTCAGAAGCACGGGAAGTGTAGGCGGTACGGCAGATGTTAGCGCCTGGGGCGTTGACACCGGAGACACCACAGTAAAGGGCATCTTCACCATAGAACTTGCCAAGGTTGGCTTGCATGGTGTGATCCCAAGTGGAGGTGTAGACAGGACCGGTGGCGAAGCCAGTTGCCCAGCGGCCATCACCATAAGCGTATGGCATGAGAAGTCCTTCTGGACCTTCGGCGATGGAGTTGGTTGGCTTACCGACGCTTGGGACAGCGAGGATACCACGGTTGTCGGACATGGAGATGGTGAGATCGTTGAGGGACATCTGTTTGATGAAGTCATCCCAACGTGGGTCATCGTATTCCCAGGTAGCGACATCGGAGAACTTGATTGGGTTTTCAAGCTCAACTTCATAGAGGGTGCCTTTGCCATCGGTGTAGGATGGGGCATCGGCTGGTTTGCTATAAAGTTTGCTCATGTTAAGGGCATCCTTCATCTCGCTGGTGGCAGTGATATGGTGATCTGGGCCAGTTGGCCAGGTTTCTTGCCAGTTGTCACGGCTAAGATAGGTGATCTTCTCCTCATCTTTAGCCCAGTAGTTGACATCAGCGTCTTCGAACTGGTTGGTGACGTCGACGTCTTTGTTGTAGACGGACTTGGCATAGGCATTTACAGCACCGGCGATATCGAGCTCTTTGACACAGTCAAGGTCAGCGGTATAAGCGTTGCCTCTGTGGTCGATGAGGGCTTTGCCTGGAGCGGTCTTGCCAAGGATGTTGTTTAAGGCTTCGTGGACGCCGTTTCCGCAAGCGAAGTAGTACTTGCCATCTTCAAGGACGTATCCGCCCTTTGAATCGCCGTTGTCCTTCTCTGGATCATAGGAAGCGAGGAAGTAACGTGGGGCGCTGATTTTGGCAGTCACTTTGCCATGGGCTGGGACGGTGACCTTTTCGTAGCCAAGGAGCTGAATGGCGGATTTTGGAAGTCCACCTTCGGTGTAAGGAACCTGAGCGAAGAGCTGAGCGGCATCTTTGCCTTCGATGTCTCCGAGGTTCTCGACTTCGATTTCCGCTTCGATCTCATCGGTCTCGGCGTTGTAGGTAAGGGAGGTCATCTTCTGTTTGAAGTCGACGTAGCTAAGACCGAAACCGAATGGGTAAGCAACCTCGTGGTCATAGGTCCAGGAGGTATCGCCTTCTTCATAGACACCGGCATCGCCGTCAGCGTTGCCTCTGCCTAAGACACAGTCGGCATAACGGGTCTCATAGTACTTGTAGCCAACGTAGATGCCTTCTTGGTAAATGACGTAGTTTCCGCCACCACCGCTGAACTGTGGGTTTCCGAAGTTCTGGAAAGCCGCGCTGTTGGAGCAGTGAGCTGGGAAAGTGACGCAGGTATGGCCACTTGGGTTGGCTTTGCCAATAAGGACATTGGCGACGCCTTCCATGGAGTAGTAGCCAGGAACGCCGAAGTAAAGGACGGCATCAACGCCATACTTCTCTTCATCGGCGTAGTTAAGCGACATTGGGAATGGGGAGTTGATCATGACGATGGTCTTTTGGAACTGACCAGACTCTTTGATCATCTCAAGCAAGGCAGCCTCGTTTGGTTTGAGGTCGAGGGCGCCCTTAGCTGGGTCGCTATCTTCGGTACCGCAACGGCGGAAGACGACGATGGCGGCGCCATTGTAATCTTTGAAGGTGTCTTTGACATCGTCAGTGTAGATGCTGACTGGTTGCTCTGGGTCGGTGTTAGACGAAGCAGAGACTCTCTCAGCGGAGAACTTCGCCGTTGGTTTGTAGAGGTTCCAAACGGTTGGGTTCCATTCAATGCCGGCTTTCTGGAAAGCCTCACTGAGACGGACGACGTAGGCATCGTTAGGGGCAGCACCACCCGCACCGGAACGATGGAATAAGTGAGCGGCGTTGTAACCGAAGACGGTGACTTTACGCTCGTTCTCTTTGAGCGGAAGGACGTTGTTGTCGTTCTTGAGAAGGACGGAACCCTGTTCCTCTTCCTTCACGCAGAAATCGTAAGAGGCTTTGATCATCTTTTTCCAGCCATCGTCGGAAAGACTGCCGTCTTCCTCGGCGAATTCGGAACGGAAGCTCTTACCAATCTGCTGAACGTTGAGTCCAAGAGCGTCGTTGATGAGGTTCTCGTAAGGGCCAAAGGCCAATGTGGAACCTGCGGCAGCGACGATCGAAAGACTGAGTCCAACTGCTGATAAACCTAGCCAAAAGTTAGATTTTTTCATAGTTTCCTTTCTGCGCATTTGCGCGCAACTATATTTATAGTCGCCTATTATCAAAAAATATGTAAGCGTTTCCAAAAATGATTAACTTGCGATTTTCGGTTTCCTTTTTTATTGCGAGTGCAAAAAATAATCCTGCGATTCTCCCTCTTTGAAAGGGGTTTCGAAGGCTCAAATATCGCAAAATAATCGTTTTTCGAAATTGGCGAAAATCACAAAATTGTCCGTTTTCTTTTGGGGTTGGATCTCCCCTGCTTTTGCGTCAAAAAATGACGATGGCAAAAAGTTTTTTTGATAATTACAGTTGCCTTGAATTTAAGATTTGGTGGGCTTTTTTGGCACTTTTTAGCTTCAAAAAGTCACTAGTAATGGGAGGATTCTCTTTTCTCCTTTTTTGGATAATTTGTCTAAAGTTTTCTAAATGTAAAGAACGCAAAAAATAGATAATCATGTTATATGGACAAAGTTGCGTTTTTTGGTTAAGATTATTTACGCATTTTCTTTCGATTTTTTAGATTATGGAAAGTTCTCGAATTGAGATAGTCAAATATCCCAAGGTCAAACACATCAAGATGTTCGTCAACAAGATCAAGTTCGTTGAGAACCATCTTCATAATGACTTTGAGATCCTCCTCACTTTGAGCGGAAAAGGCATCCTCGAGATCAATAACGCCACATACATGTACGCGCCAGGCGATACCATTTTCATCAACTCTGGCGACGTCCATAGTCTCTCCTCCAACCTCGATGATAATAAACCTGATTCTGGCGGAGCGACTTCCCTTTTCATTCAAATCAGCAACCACTTCTTAAGGGAATATTTCCCTCAGATCCATAGCTCCGTCTTCAAAAGCGGCAACCTCCGTTCCTATCTGAACGCGGAGGATTATGCGCATGTGTGCAAGCTTTTCACCGATGCTGCTATCGCTTACTTCTCGGAAACCAACTATTTCCAACTTGATGTCGTCGCTTCCATTTCCAAGGCCCTTGCCTACATCTACCGCCACCTCGACTACAAAGTCATCAATGAGGTCCAGAAAGAAAGATTCAACAGGAAGAAGAGCAGGATGGAGAGAATCATCTCCTATATCGACGCGAACTTCGACTCCCAGATTAGGCTTGAGGATATCGCCTCTAAAGAGAATCTTTCTGTCACCCACTTATCGCATATCTTCTCTTCCTCATTTGGCATGACCTTCCAGGAATTCGTCAACATCAAGAGGATGGAGCAATGCATCCGTTTAATGGCCAACAAAGAGAAGACCCTTCTTGAGATCTCTTACGAATCCGGTTTCTCCGATTCCAAATACATGAACAAGATGTTCTTAAAGAGATTCGGATGCACCCCTAAAGAATACAGGAAGAAATACGGGACATATTATGATGGCCCAACCCTTGAAACCGGCAAGTTCGAGCTCATCTATAACGATCAAGATTCCCTTAAGGCTATCGAAGAATATATCGGCAAATAAAACAAAAAAACCCATGCAAATCATGGGTTTTTCTTTAATTGTGCGAGGGTTATTCGATGATGTTGTTCTCAACAAGGATGTTGCCATAGGCCTCACCAAGACGGATGCAGTCTTTGGTGATGTAATGGTATTTGTTGAAACCGCCATCGAGGTCGCTGTTGCCACCGATCTGGAGCTGTAAGCCACCCTCATCGATGAATGAGCCGTTGATGATGTAGTTGTTCTCACCTTCGGCAGCGATGGCTTTCTTCATATCATTGAGGCCACCTTTTTTCTCGGCGTTATAACTGATACGACCTCCATCATAGATGGTGCAGTCGACGAAGGCGATGTTCTCGCCATCCTCGTCCACCGCATT
>JAFXLR010000015.1 GCA_017531065.1 Bacilli bacterium | reverse complement strand
TCCAAAAGCCATTGCAAAAAACCACTCTTTCTTCCTTTCGAAGTTCTTTGCGGGATACATCAACGTCCTCAAAGTCGTCTTCTTCCCGTTCGTTTGGCCAAGCACCAAATTCGCTGAATGGGTTTCCTCCCCGTTCTTAGAGAAAGCAGGGGAAGAAAGCAAAGTCGCTTCCGATGAAGAACTTGAGGCGATGGTCAACGCCATCGAAGACGAAGGCCTAATTGACGAAGACCAATCCGAGCTTCTTTTGAGGTCGCTCGATTTCAAAGAAACAAGCTGCTACGAGATCATGACCCCACGCGTCAAGATCTTCGGATATGACGTCGATTCCTCATTTGAGGAATTTCTCAAGAAAAAAGGCGTTTTCGATTTCTCCCGCATCATCGTCTACAAAGGTGACCTCGACCATGTCTTGGGCTACCTTCCTGTTAAGACACTTCTTAGAGAGATGGTCAAAGGAACCCTCACTTCCTACGAGAGCATCCTCATGCCGATTGTCAGCGTCCCTCGCACGATGGTCGTCTCTAGCGTCATGGAACTCATGAAAGAAAACCGCCATCACATCGCCCTTGTCAGAGACGAATTCGGCGGTACCGAAGGTATCAACACCCTCGAAGACATTCTTGAAGAGCTTGTCGGTGAGATGTGGGATGAAAACGATAGGCCATCCACCTCGATCATCAAAGGACCGAAGAGGAACACTTTCATCGTTAAGGGAGACACCAACATCGACGACTTCTATAACTACTTCGGACTCGATCCAGACAAACTCCTTGAGGACGATTATTCGACTGTCTCTGGCTGGGTTGTCGATAAGCTTGGAAGATTTGCGGAAGTTGGGGACGTTGTGAGCAACGGCCCAATCAAACTCACAGTCACGAAGTGCAAAGAATACACCGTCACTGAGGCATTAGTCCGCTGGAATAAAAAGAAACCCGTCATCACTGACGAGTAATCTTATTGATGGAGTTTGAGGCCTCTTTTCTCAAGGGCTTCGAGATATAAACTGTAGATTTCCTCGGCTATTTGCTGGGGAGTCTTTTTATCTGTCCTGACCTTGAAATCGACAAATCCGTTTAGCTTTTTGGCGGAGAAGATGTTTTGGTCTTTCATGAGACGCATATAGATGTCGCCTTCTTTGTCTCCGCGTTCTCTCATTCGTGCTTCCCTGGTCGTTGGGGTGGCCATGAGCTGGAAGGAGACGATAAGGTCGTTCTCAAGTTTCTTGAATGTCTTTAAACCATTAGGATCAAGGATGGCGCATTTGTTCTTGCTCACTTGGGCTTTTGAGCAGCCATAGTGGTAGTCGCCATAAGTGGTGGTCTCAACGAAGGCGTCGCTCTTTTTAAGAAGCCCAAAAGTCTCCTCATTCACGAAATAATAATCAACCCCGTTTCTCTCGCCTGGACGAGGAGGTCTAGTCGTGTGAGTTATGGCCTTTTTTATGTCGTAGTCTTTTTTAAGGACTTTTGCGACCTCGGTTTTTCCGCTCGCACTTGGTCCAACGATGATTATCATGGGCATATTATAAACCCATTTCTGAAACCTGAAGGTGGCAAATGCACCAAAAATTTCATCTACGATGAGAGTTCGTTTTCGCATCTTTTTATGAAAAATCGCCCGTTTCCAAATATTTGGTAAGTGAGGCACGAAAAATGAAACCGAAGAATGAACCAATTGAATTAAACCCAAAGCTTAGCCGCTTCGAGGAAGAAGCCATCACGAAGGCTTACTCTTTATCCCTATCAGGAACGGGCTACCCATCCAACACGCACGTCTATGATCTAAACACCTCATATCTAAGATTTCGCATGCCAAGGAAAGAGGCCTCATTCCTTCTTAAGGCAAATGACTTCTTCAAAAGGCTCACTTTCGTCCAGGGTCTCATCTTCGTGAACGATTATCTAGAAAAAGGTAAGAATTACCGCTTCTGGTGGATGAAGTACGGAAGCAAGGAATTCTACGAACAGGAAAGGAGGAAGCTCAAATGGAAAATAAAAACAGAATACCGGCATCTCATGGGGGCAAGTTGAAGCCTTTGCTCTTCATCCTTTCTTTGCTTACGCCTTTCCTTTCTTCGGCCTGGTCTTTCGATTTCGTTTGGCTCACCGTCGCCGAGACTTGCTATATCGAAGATTTCTATTGGGCTCCAAATGACCAAAAAGACCGAAGGATGACCCTTCATATGCATATGCTCAAAGATGCGGAAATCGCCTTTGTTTTTGATGTAAATCACACATACAGAGTAAACGGCAAGAACGAAAGCGTGTCGTATGGAGACACAAGGCCAGGTCTTAGCTATATCGAGTCGAGATTTGATTTCCACAAATACAAAAAAGGGGAGGTGATTGATTTTGATGTGGAAGTCCCGTATTCGAGACTTCGTGTTGGGGATGTTAAGCAATACCTTTTGCTCGAAACGAGAGTCTTGGTTGCACCGGAAAGGGTTGAATCCTGGATGACCGAAGTACCTTATGGATATGTTTCTCCAACCACTTTCTTCGGTAAGGAAGGCGAATTCACGAACGAAAAAACATTCGGTGGTTTCTACCGAGGCGACTTGTTAACTGGCTACCCACGTTACGTGATGGTGCGTTCAAAGGGCCTTGAAGATGAATATGAGACGGATTCGCAGGGCCGATGGGCTCGAGCGCGAAGTCGCGGCGGTTCTCCGTCCTGGTATAGTGACCGTCCGAACCGATGAACGGGCGCGCGATGACC
>JAFXLR010000105.1 GCA_017531065.1 Bacilli bacterium | reverse complement strand
TGAAACAACACTCAGGCTTATAGCCTAGATTCACCCTTTCGGCGTATGTTACGCAAATATCCTCAACCTGTTCGGCGGTATATGGGCCAAAAGCCTCATAAACGCGTGGACCGGAGCTGATCGATGCCGATGAAGAAGATTCCTCAATCACTTCCTGATCGACGCAGGAAAAAAGAGTGCAGCCAAGCAGAGCAAGCGATAAAAGCGATCTTTTTTTCATCTTTGACAATAGGAGCCTAACCCAAAGGTGGCTTCACTATTATTAGAAATCGATATTTCCGAGATAATCAAGGACTGTTTGGTTAACCATCTCAAGGTTCTTTGGGGTTGCCTTGGAGGCCATTCCTTGTTTACAAAGAAAAAAGCCACTTCTATAATTCAAGCATAAACAATTAACGGGTTTATTTTGTTTGCACAAATTTCCAAACCCGGGAAAGAGATTATATGAAAAAGAAAATTCTTCTTGTGAGCCTCCTCACCGCAGGCATGCTTTTCTCCTGCAGCGAGCCAACTCCAACCACCAGCGAAGGCGGTTCCACACCAGCCGCTTCCGCTAGCACCAGCACTGGCAAGAGCACCGCTGCTTCAACCTCAGCCGCTCCAAAGTACAAAGTCACCTTCGACCTCAACTACACCGGAGCCGGTAAAGGCACCGTCAAGACCGCTGGCAACGATGGCAAAGTCACCTTACCAGAGGATCCAGAGAAAGAAGACAGCGTCTTCATTGAGTGGAACACCAAGGCCGATGGCACTGGTACCAAAGTCACCAAAGACGACGTCTACACCGCTGATACCACAGTCTACGCCAAGTGGCACCACCACGCCTATGGCGCTGAAGTCGTCCGTGCTGGCAGCAAGACCGCTGAACCATACGAAACCCCAAGCAAGAGTGCCTCTGCTACCTGCCACGAGCTCGATAGTTGTGGCATGACCAAGATTTCCTGGAGCGCCCTCGACATCATCGAATCCGAATCCGCCAAGTGGCAATTACAGGAAAATAACACCGCCATCCGTTTCAACGGTCAAGTTCACAAAGATAAGAGCGAGACCGACGAAGGTGCTCACCTTGTCTACGAGATCTATTCTCCAAAAGCCATCGCCAAAGCCAACCTTTACATCACCGCTATCTGGCACACCAACGGCGTTGCCTACTGGTCTATGATTGAAAACGATGATGGCAAAGGCTACGAAAAGAACGAAGCCGGCGAATGGTACCGTCCAGATTACCGTTGGGGCCTTGCCGTCAACGGCGTCAAGTGCACTCTCAGCGAGACCGAGCACAAGACCGCTCCAGCTGGCGAAACCGACGAAGAAATGATGCCAACCGAATTCGCTCTTCAGGAAGGTATCAACAAGATCGACGTCTATAACTATGGTGGATATCGTGCCAAGATGACCGCCATGAAGATCATGGGCAAATAATCTAGGCCAAATCCAAATCTTGAATTAAGAACCTTGAACCTCGTTCAGGGTTCTTTTTTTATCCTGTTAAAAAAGGATTGGCGTCCTTACCAATCCTTTATATCTCTTTGATCAGTTTGGCAGGGTTACCGCCTACGACGGTGTTAGGAGGAACATCTTTGGTTACCACCGCCCCTGCTGCGACAACACTATTCTCACCGATTGTCACGCCTGGGCAAATGATTGCACCGATGCATATCCAAGCATTCTTTTTGATCGTGACTTTTTTGAAATAGAACTTATGGTGCCTTTCTTTGAGGTCATGGTTGACCGTGGCGATCCTGACATCTGGGCCAATAAGGACATCGTCTTCGATTTCAATGATGCCGGCAGAGAGAAGGGTGGCGCCTTTATTGATCGTGATGTTCTTTCCGAGTTTGACGCGGCAGCCATTATCGCAATAGAAAGGCGAGAAGATTGACACTGAGTCATCTATCTTTGTTTGGAAAAGCTCGTCCAAGAGCCCTTTGTAATCAGGATCGGTTGGCTTTTTGCTGGAGATTTTTTGGCTTAAGTCATGAGAACGGATTATTTCTTTAAGGCCATCCTCAAAATATGGCTCGTCATTACGGGCTTCACCATATTTGTCAACGACTTCAAAAAAGCGATTCATCAATATGATTTTACTTCGTTTTATTTAGAAAGGACTATTGCTTTTCTTTCCAGTGTTTGAGGTTTGGGAGCATTCCCTTCATATATGATCTGGCCTGCTCTTCTTCGAAACCTTGGGCAACCATGTGCGGAAGACACGTATTGATGAGATCATCCATGTTGTCATAGGTGAACTTCTCATCGTGATAGCACCACTGACAATAATCTTCATTGAAGGAACCATCTTTCTCTTTGCTCATCATCGAATCCTGAAGTGGCATCCCACAACACTGACACACTAGTTGTCTAGGAGAACCGAGTAACGTGTTGATTGAGACGTCGAAGAGTTTGGACAAGAGTTTGAGCGTCTCGGTATTTGGCGTGGTTTCGCCAGTTTCCCATCTAGATACGGCTTGTCTAGTGACCATCACTTTCGTAGCAAGCTCTTCTTGGGACAGATTGTTCTTTGTTCTTAGTTCTACGAGTATATCTTTCGTTTCCATTTCGTTTACCTCTCCTACATTTTAGGGTAGCCAATTTTCTTATCAAGCAACCGGTTGTTGCTAAAAGAAAAAAGGACTGACAATCGTATCAGTCCTAAATTTTCGATTGGCATGGATTTCCAATGGAACAAATCAGAAACTCATGGAACAACATAACTAATCGTTAGTTATTCTTTTTTATAAATTCTTCAATTTGACCAAACGGAATCTTATCGTGATTAGATCCACCGTCGTATAAGTCACAATGTGTGGCATCTTTTACTAATAAGAATTCCTTATTATCGCCTTTTAATAATTTAAAGGCATCTTGACCAAAATATAATGAATGGGCTTTTTCACCATGCACAATCAAGACTGCGCTTCTAATCTCAGAAGCACTCTCGCCGCTTGGCGACACCTTAGCCTTCGCCGCCTGCCTCTGTTGGGCGTTTTACAGCCTGCTGATGAT
>JAFXLR010000014.1 GCA_017531065.1 Bacilli bacterium | reverse complement strand
GGATAGCCATTCCACCCCAACCACAGATACCGATGATCGAGATTCTGTTAGGATCCACATTATCCAAATTAGACAAATAATCGACTGCCGCTTGGAAATCCTCAACATTGATGTCGGGGGAATTCATGTAGCGAGGTTCTCCTCCGCTTTCACCGGTGAAGGATGGGTCGAAAGCAATGGTCAAGAAACCTCTTTTAGCCATCTCTTGAGCGTATAGCCCGCTTGATTGTTCTTTGACCGCCCCAAAAGGACCAGATACCGCAATTGCCGGAAAACTGTTTCCTGTTTTTGGCCAATATATGTCCGCGGCAAGCTCAATGCCGAAATGGTTTTTGAATGTGACTTTTTTGTGATTGACCGTTTCGTCACAAGGGAAAACCTTATCCCATTCATTAGTTAGATTTAACATTGTTCTTCCTCCTATTTGATGATTAAAGAAACGCTTTCCTTATTTAATAAAGCGTTCAATTCGTTGTCGCTTAAATCGATATGGCCAAGCTTTGTGTATTCCCAGGTATTGCTGCCATAGAAAATGACGATTTGGTTTGATGAATATAAAACAATATCGCCTGGCGAAGTGGTCATGTTTTTGTCGTTACTTGTGATTGAACGACCAATTGAACCAACTTGCTCAAAGCCACCATACCGATGCATCTCAATCGATAAAGGGCAAAGGTCTTTTATCGCTTTCGAGGAAGCGTTTTCTTCCCAAGCCACTTCCAACTCTTTTTCATCAATCAATAGTTTCATATCCTTTTTCTCCATAAAACATGTGTCCAGCCATTTCCCAATCTCTTCTTTTGAAGTTCCGGCAGCGAAACGTTTTCCTTCTAACCAATTGGCTTTTGGCGCGCTTTTGGCAAGATTAGTCGCGCTAGTGCCGATTGGGGAACTGCCTGAAGTGCAAAATGGAACGATGGTTTTATTTGAGAAATCGTATGACTCCACGAATGTGTATAGGATCTTAGGAGCTTGACCCCACCAGATAGGATAACCAAGGACGATGGTGTCATATTGCGAGATGTCGCTTATGGTGTTTTTGATTGCTGGTCTTGCTTTGTCGTCATTTTGTTCGCTATTGGCGCGGCAATCGGAATTGTAATCAATGTCCGCAGAAGTGTATTCCACTTCTGGAACGATTTCAAAAATGTCGCTTTGCAAATGTTCTTGAGCGTAGAGGGCAAGCTTCTCAGTGTTATTCGTAACGGAGAAATAGGCCACCAAAACGTTGCCTTTCTCTGGGGCTCCTGTTTTGTCGGCGGAACTTTGTGAGCCGGCGTTATCGACGGAACAGCCTGCAAGGATGAGGGTTGGCAAAAGAAACGCTAATGACTTCTTCATCTTTCTACCTCCTGATATACTTCTCGTCTTTATCATCTTCTAAATTGATTGGGCAATTCATCAACATCCAAAGTGGCTTCCGGATTAGGCCAATCCTTCACCGCTTCTTCCGTTCCTGCTTCAAGGGCTTTTTCGTAATATGCTTTCTTGAAATCGATCTGCTTTTTGTAATACTTAAGCTCTTTGATTTGCTTTTCTATGCTCTCTTCCTGTTCCAAGATGAGGTCATATCTTTCTTTAAGTGTCTCATCGCCTTTAAGGGCCAGATCAACATATTCTTTGATCTTTTTGATCGGCATGTTGAGGTTCTTTAGGCAATTGAGCATTCGTAGCCAAGGGAAATCTTTGTCCTCAAAAACACGGATGCCGTTCACTCTTTTTACCAAGGGAAAGAGCCCTTCTTTGTCGTAGTATCTAATCGTATATGTGGAGACATTAAGCATCTTGGCCACTTCCGATATGGAATAACTCATATTCATCACCTCACATTTGTATACTAAAAGTTAGAGTTAACTCTAAGTCAAGCACAAAAAGAAAAAAGGACCGATTCATCATCGATCCTAATTAATTAAGTTGGTGACCCAGCCGGGAATCGAACCCGGGATTCAACCTTGAGAGGGTTGCGTCTTAGCCGCTTGACCACAGGGCCGTGCCACATATTAAAGCATTGACGGATTAACTTTTCAATAGTGGCGAAGCGATTTTGTGAAACTCTATCTTTAGATAGCGTTCTTTAAACGCTTCATGACTCTCTCTTTTCCAAGAATCTCGATGACCTCGTGGAGGTTTGGAGAGTCTTTCTGACCGGTGATGGCGATACGGATGATCTCCGCGGCATCGGAGATGTTTCCTTTATAGGCATCTGGGTTAGCTTTGTAGTCTTTGTTGGCGATCGCGAATCCATTAGCAGCAGCGACTTCTTTGACGCTGTTCCACCACACGGACTCTTCGGCACCATAGAGCATCTTATCGGCGACTTCGGACATGAAGGCCTTTAAGAACTCTTTGTCATACTTCTCATTGAATGGGAGTTCTCCATGCTTCTCGAACTCGTCATCATAGAAGAACCAAGTGGCTGGCTCGATGTCGCCATACTTGGCGTAGTCTTTTCTTGGGTTTGGACGGTCTTTCTCGATGTTAAGGATCTTGGAGAAGTATTCAAGGTCATCATTCATCTTCTTTAATAAGGATGGGGAATTCTTCTCGGCCCATTCCTTGACCGCTTTGAGGAGCTCCTCTTTTGGGGTGGCGGCAAGGACTTCTTTACAGAAGTAATTGAGTTTGCCTTCGTCGAAGAGAGCGCCATCTAAGGACATCTTCTTGAAAGCGAAGGTGAATTTGCTGACATCAAGGGACTTGTTGGCGATGGTCCACTCCTCGAAATTGGAGTTGGCGATCGACATAAGGTAAACGAGAAGTCCCTTTGGAGGATAGCCGGCCTTAAGGAAGTAAGAGACGGCGGCCTCTGGGTCTTTTCTCTTGGAGAGCTTTCTCTTGTTGCCATGGTCGAGTTTCATGATGACTGGCAAGTGAGCGTATTTTGGACCTTTCCAGCCTAAATCGCGGAAGAGCTGGATATGGATTGGGGTGGATGGGATCCATTCCTCACCACGGGTGACGACGGTCGTTCTCATGAAATGGTCATCGACAACGTGGGCGAAGTGATAGGTTGGGAGGCCATCGGACTTCATGATGACGATATCGACATCATTGTCGGCGAGTTCGAGCTCGCCTCTGATCGCGTCCTTGAACTTGATCTTCTTATCGTGGTCCCCCATCGACTTATAGCGGATGACCCATGGGGTTCCGGCTTTGATCTTCTCAATCTGCTCATCGACGGTGAGCTTACGGTCTCTGGCGTATGGGCCATAGTAGCCTGGGAGGATCTTATTGGCTTCTTGGAAGTCACGGATCTTCTGAAGGTCCTCTGCGCTGCAGAAATCCGGGTAGGCCTTTCCTTCGGCAATGAGGTGTTTGATGACGACCTTATAGATGTCGGCACGAACGCTTTGCTGATATGGGCCGTAAGCGCCTTTATCGCCTTGTGGGAAATATCCCTCATCAGCGATGATGCCGAATTCGGCAAGCTGGTCGATGAGCTCGTCAGCGCTGCCGGCGATGGTTCTCTTGGTGTCGGTGTCTTCAAGACGGAACATATAGACGCCTTGGCTTTGCTTGGCGTATGTGTACGCGATGAAGGCGGTAAATAAAGAACCGGTGTGTAAGAAACCAGTTGGCGATGGGGCGAAACGAGTCACCTGAGCGCCTTCTGGGAGGTTGCGTAATGGGTATTCTTTCTCAAGGTCATCAATGGTCTTGGTGACGTCTGGGAATAATAAGTTTGCGAGGTCTAAATAGGTTGCCATATAAGTCACTCCTTAAAGAGGCGAGAAGATTATAGAACGCGTGCGTGTGAAATTCCACAAAACTATAGCGAAAAGCGCTTGCACTTAGATAGTGAGTTTCTTATAATACTACTCGCGCCACAAAAGGCGATGCAGGTGTAGTTCAATGGTAGAACATTACCTTGCCAAGGTAAATACACGGGTTCGATTCCCGCCACTTGCTCCATCTGAAAAACAATCCCGATTTGCTCGGGATTTTTTATTTTCTAAAGAAAAAGAAGGCCGTTTTGTGAAAGGTACCCCAAATCCTAGACATTAGGAAAGGGGTACTTTTTCTATGAAATATTCATGGGAATTCAAACTTGAATGCGTCAGCAAGTATAAAAACGGCGAGCATATCAACATTTCGGGATCTCCCGGCTTCCATCAGAGCTTCATGAAACACGTCAGGGATTGGGCGGCGGCCTATGACGATCTGGGCATCGACGGCTTGAAGCATTCCCCGACCAACAGGAATTGGACGCCTGAGGAAAGGTTCGAGCTGGTGGCGAAGGTCCTTTCGGGCAATTCCATCACCTCCGTGGCCAAAAACGCGCACGTCAGCATAAGCCAGCTCCATCGATGGGTAGGAATATATGACGAAAAAGGCATGGATGGTTTACAATGCAGGAAAGGCAGGCCAGCCAAACGATCCGTCATGAAAAGGAAAACCAAGAAAACCAAACTATCCGTTTCCGAGCAGGAGGAATTGAAGATCCTCAGGGAAAGGAACGAATATCTGGAAATGGAGAACGAGTACCTAAAAAAACTCGATGCCTTGGTCTCGGCGAGGGAAGCCGCGGAAGCCAAGGCGAAAAAGCGAAAGTAATCAAAGAGCTGCTATCCATCCATAAGGATTGGGCCCTTTCCAAATTGCTTAAAGCGGCTTCCCTCCCGAGAGCGACCTATTACTTCGAGCTCAACAAGCCGGACAAAGACGTCAAAAACAAAGAGACGATGGATCTGATCCGGGACATCTTCCGTGAGAACAAGCAAAGGTACGGCTTCAAAAGGATGACGGCGGAGCTCCGTAACCGCGGTTATCTGATCAACCATAAGAAAGTGCTTAGGTTGATGGCCAAACTCGGCTTGCGAGCGGCCAGAAGGAAGCAGAAGTACCATTCCTACGTCGGTGAGGTCGGCCATATCGCGGACAACCTCATCAATAGAAACTTCACAGCGAATAGGCCAAACGAGAAATGGACGACGGACGTCTCCCAGTTCAACTGCCCGTTCGGCAAAGCGTATCTGTCCCCGATCGTCGACATGGGGATGGGCGACGTCGTGGCGTGGGACCTGTCCCTGTCCCCGAACCTGGAGCAGACCAAGCGGATGCTGGATGAGGCTTTCATGAAGCATCCCGATCTGGAAGGGCTGATCCTCCATAGCGACATGGGTTGGCAATACCAGCATGGCTATTACCAACGGAGGCTCAAGGAGAAAGGCATCGTCCAATCGATGTCCAGGAAAGGGAACTGCATCGACAACTGCATAATGGAATCGTTCTTCGGGGTGATGAAGAACGAGATGTTCTATGGCCACGAATCGGAATTCAGGACGTTCGGCCAGTTCAAGGAAGCGGTCGCGGACTATATCGATTATTACAACAACCGTCGGATCAAAAGCAAAACAAAATGGATGCCTCCGTCCAAGTTCAGGGAAGCATCCATGTCAGCCTTATGATACAATCCAGTTAACAAACATTTGATGTCTAGGAAACTGGGTACCCATCAGTCAAACAGCTCCTTTTTTATTTGATTGGTTTGGTGAAGAATCGTCCAGCTACGCTGATGAGTGGCATTACCTCAACGAAGCTGTCATTGTCTTCTCTCTGGATCAGCCTCATGACAGCGTTAAGCTCATCTGAGGAGATAACCATAATGAAGACGAATTTCTCTTTGCCGCTATAGACGCCTTTGCCTTTGAGCTTGGTGGCAGCGTGAGGGAAGCTCTCAATAAGGACATCGCCAAGGGCCTCTTTAGAGGAGACAACCTCGACTTTGACTTTCTTGTTCCTCGTATTGATCGCATCGACGACAAGCTTGGTGACGAAGAGGTAGATCGCGGTGTAGAAGGCGCCAACGACGTATCTCGCAGCCATATCGGCATCACCCCAGCCTTCTTTGGTGATCGAGAGAAGGATGAAGACGAGGAGGGTCGCGCCATTGAGGATGACGGCATAGCTTCCGACGAGGGTCTTTTTCTTAAGGCCAATGTAGTAAGCGATGATGTCGACTCCACCAGCGGAGAAGTCGCCTTTGTATGCGAGCGCGGATGATAAGCCTGTGCACACACCACCGAACAAGGCTCTAGAAAGCATGCCTCCGTTCTGCACGGTGAAGTCAGCGATGAGTTTAAGGAATGGGATATTCGTGACGGTGAATAATCTGATGAAGATAGAAGTCTCGACGACGTTGACAAGAGTCATGATCGAGAATCTCTTTCCAATGCCAAACCAGGCAATGAAGAGGAGAGGGACATTTAGGACGAAATAGAGAATTGAGTAAGCGGTATGCTCATCAAGGGTGCCACCTTCTGCGACAGTCTTCCAACCGCATAATTCGCAGATGAGGGTGATGACCTGGGAGAGACCGGACATGCCACCGGAAAGAATCTTCTGGTGAAGGACGTCCCCTTCTCCAACAAGGACTCCAAGATCCATGAAGGTGTTGAAGCCGACGGCGAAGATAAGGGCGCTGACCGTGGAAAGGAGAACGGCCAAAACATAGCCTATTGAGGCCTTGGTTTTATGGTGGTCGTAGAGCCAGTCGTTAAACTCGGTCTTTAATTCGTTTACTTTGTTTTTGAGTTTTCCCATCTCGCCGTAATTATAGAATATAAAACCCTTTTCTCAACTGGTTTCGTTCGCTTGGCGGAAGAAAGTTTTCAAAAACCAAAAATATGCTGTTTTTGCAGGGGATTTTTGAAAAACTTTAATTGGACAAAATGAACATACGCATATAGGGGTATAAAGAGGTTTTTGGACTATTTCTTTCGGTGGCTCCTTATTTTTTTAACAAAAATAATCCTAATGTTGCTGTACGAGGGTCACAATGGTATGATTTATACGCTGTTTCTAGGAAACAGGTCACTTTCCCGGAGGATTAATACTAATGATCATCTTAAAATCCATCGGCGCTTTCTTCGTCAGAATCTGGCGCTGGATTAAAGAGACTGCCTGGGTTCAACCGCTTCTTATCGTCGGTGCCATCTTCGCTGTCATCTTCTCTATCCCATACATCACTGAATGGGCTGCGAGCTGGAACCAATCAGGCAAAGGCGCCTTCTATAGCTCCTACCAGCTTTCCCTCGAAGGCGAGGATACCGCTGATGCCACCATCTCCAAAGCTGACGCCATCACCGCTGCTATCGAAAAGGCCAATGACGTTGCCTACACCAACGAAGACAACACCAAGAAAACCAAAGCCGAACTCGAAGCCATCCAGAGCGCCAACTACGCCGACATCATCAAAGACTATGGCGAGAAGTTCTATCTCGTTTACATGGCCGATGACAACAACGCCGCTTCCGAATTCGAAGAAGGCTTCAAATTCCTTAGCGACAACTGGAACAACCAGTCCTTCGGTTTAAAGGCCAACGATATCTC
>JAFXLR010000104.1 GCA_017531065.1 Bacilli bacterium | reverse complement strand
GGCAATATGAGAGCTCATCGGCCTCGCATCTGATTAACCAAGGCTGAATCTGGTTCATTAAATGGTAGAAGTCCTCGGCAGGAATCTTCCCAAGTTCTGGATCAAGAGTCTCTGCGGCGTCTTTCTGAAGGATAGGCATGAAGGCTTTGCTTCTTCCGATGATGTTCTCAAAGAAACGGCTATGGGTCTCGCAGATAGCGGAAGTAGCCATATTCTCGACATGGTTCTCAAACATCTCTTCGCTCCAGTTTTGGAATTCGAGAGCGTGGCCACCTTCGTGGAGGCAAGTGAAGACATTGCTTCTCCAGTCCTCAGGAAGGAACTTGGTGGTTACACGAGCGTCATTCTTCGCAAAGGCATCGCTGAATGGATGGGCGGATTCCATAAGGGCGCCTTTATCCATGTCGTAGTGGATGGCCTTAAGCATTCTAAGCGACATCTCTTTCTGTTTGATCTTGTCGTAGCTCTTTAAGGCAGGAATTGTATAGGATTTTTGTTTTTCTTTGGCCTTTTTGAGAAGTGGGATAAGGGTGTCCTTCAAAGGATTGAAGATGGAATCGATGAAGGCCTCATTGTTCCCTGGCTCATAAGAATCAAGGCAGGTGTCATAAGGGGTTTGCCCTTCCTTCATCATCTTTCTAGCGACTTTCCTAGAGGATTCGACTTGTTTCTTCCAGTAGGGGAGCCAGCCTTTGAAATCGTTCTTTGGACGGCAGATTCTCCAGTACTCATTGCAGTCAGAGATAGTCTTCCTATATTCGAGATACTCTTCGAGGGTGAAGTTCTCCATGAACTCAATCTCTTTGTAGAGGTTCTCAAATAGTCTCTTCTCCATGACGCTTGCCTCTTTGTCTTCTTTTCCTTCTTTGACAAGAGCGATGAAGTTCTCGTCTTGTGAGATCTTCGCAAGCTCAGCAAAGTACTCGTTAAGAAGGTCTGATTCGTCTTTGATGGCGTCTTTTCCTGCAACGCAGGCAATATCGTAATAGATGATCGATGTGGTGTGTCTTAGTCTCCTCATCTTATCGAGATAAGGAAGGATTTTCGTAAACGCGTCGATGTGTTTCATAAGTGGTCTCCTCGCCCCATATCTTAGCATTGAGGCATATCTTCCTAAAGGAAAGTAATAAAAAAACGGCCGTATAGCCGTTTATTGTTGTTCGGTAACAGGGCTTGCTTCTGTCTTTGGCGTAAGCTTCCTGACGAGCCATAAGATCCAGTAGACGATCTCGAAGAAGATAAAGCCTAAGAGGATGAAGCCAAGGATATAAAGCAGAAGGAATACTGGATAAGGAACGACAGGATAGATAGCGGACAATACTGGTAAGGTGCAAGGGAAGTAAGGGCTGATGAAGAACATGTTGAAGGTGGTGCCTTCAGCGATGATTCCTCCCTTGATGAAAGTGATGTTAAGAATCATGGCAACAATGACGAAGCCAATGAAAGTTACAGGGGATTTGCTATAGATTTTGAGGTTAAATCTCTTTCCAAGCCACACAGCAGTGTATATACCAACGACGATCATAAGGCCATGGTAGGTGAGGGTTTGGATGTTGATGACGATGGTGTCGATTAAGGCTTGCTCAGGATAGATGAGAGTGGCCAAACCACCGATGGTGATGAAACAAGCGGTGAAACCCACAAGACTCTCCCAAATGAAATTTGAGACCTTTCCTTTGTTTGGAAGGAAGGCGACAAGAGGGTAGGTGTATAGCGGAACCGCGCAGAACTGGAATGGGAAGTGGTCCCAATAATATTCGAAGGTGGACAAAGCAGGGTCGGCTTCGTTATAGACGAAGTTGATCGTGAGCTGCTTAAGAAGCTCCAAAGCGACAAGGACGATCCAAGACCAGAAGATGACCTTCCTGTATGTTTTCTCATCGGCTTTTCGCCAAAGGATGATATAGAGGGCAGTGGTGGCGATGACGATCGCGATCATCATGAGGTGGAACCAACCAAACATATGTGGTTCTTCCATCTTGCCTGTCAGCCAATGTAAGAATTCGTAAAACCAAACCATAAAACTTATGTTGGTAAGTTTACCACTTTAAAAAGTGTATTTGGGATAAATCGCTTAAATAGCGATGAGCACTAAGTTATCTAACTTCGGCCCCTTCGATTTGGGAGATATCAATCTTACCGATTGGGGTTCTAGGAAGTCTCTTCATGAAGATGATCTTGTCTGGGAAATAGGCTGGAGGAAGCGATTTCTTGATAGCCTCTTTGATGGCTTTTTCGGCTTCTTCTTCGGACCATGGGTGGTCGCCTCTTCTAATAACGGCAAGGAGTCTAAAGACGTTGCCTTTCCTTTTGTTAGCCACGCCATAGCAATATGATTCATAGATTCCAGGAAGCGAATTGACGACTTCTTCGACATCGCTTGGGCAAAGGGTTTCCGCGTTGATCTTGACGATTCTTCTTAATCTTTGCTTGAAGTAGAGGTAGCCATCTTCATCGATGCAGCCATAGTCCATCGTGTGGAGCCATGGGGTTCCATCTTTATCGTAGAATAAGGTCTTTTTGTTGAGTTCTTCGTCGCCAAAGTAACCACTCATGACGGATGGTCCTCCGATGAGGATCTCGCCATACTTGCCGGCTGGGAGTTCTTCTCCGGTCTCTGGATCGACGATCTTGTTTAAGACACCTGGGAGAGGCTTGCCAACGGAGCCGTATTTGTTACGGCCACCGAAGGTGTTGACGTTGCAAGCGGTGCTGGTTTCGGTTAATCCATAACCGACATAGAGCCTGGCTTTTGAGCCATATTTCTCCATCGCGCCATTCCATCTTTCGATTAAGCTCATCGGGCAGAAATCACCGCCAAGATAGGCGACGATCTGCTTCTTGAGATGAGGTCCGTTGAACTTGTCGCGGCTGAGTAAAGCGTTATATAGAGCAGGCACGCCGATAATGACGTTGGCGTTACCTTTCTTCATATGATTGATAGCCTCTTTCGTATTGAATTTGAGGATGAGGCAAGCACTAGCGCCCGCCGAGAAAGGAACATGGATGGCCATGCCTAAACCAAGGACGTGGAACATTGGGACAGCGGTCATGATTCCGATGTCGGCGACCTTGCCACCAATGAGCTGATATGAGTTCGCGCCAATGTGGTTCATTGACTCATTTGAGATACGTACAACCTTAGGCTCTCCGTTGGTTCCGCCGGTGTTGAGATAGACGGCATCTTCCTTCTCATTTTGTGGAGAATAGAG
>JAFXLR010000013.1 GCA_017531065.1 Bacilli bacterium | reverse complement strand
TGGGTCGATCCAAACGTCAAAAACTTCTACGATTTCACCGTCGACAGTTTCAAGCTCATCGATTACGAATATGAGCCTCTCGACAAGAAGATTGAGGTCGCTATTTAATGATTCGCATCATCCTTCATGTAGATAAGGAATGGGGCATCGGCAAGAAGAACGACCTGATGTTCCATCTCCCTAAGGACATGGCCTTCTTTAGAAGCACAACCAAAGGCCATGTTGTCGTCATGGGTGAGAACACCCTTCTTTCCTTTCCTAATTCCGCGCCTTTAAAGAACCGCACGAACATTGTCTTATCAGCAGACCCAACCCATGAATACGAAGGCTGCATCAACCTTCATTCCATGGAGGATTTGCATAGGAAAATGAAGGAATTCGAAGAAAAAGGAGAGGATGTTTACGTTATCGGAGGCGCTAGCATCTATAGAGCTCTCCTCCCATATTGCGACGACGCTCTCGTGACCAAAGTCGATGCGGTAGGGGGAGCGGATGTCTTCTTCCCTAATCTTGATGAAGATCCTTCCTTCGAATGTGTTGAACAAAGCGAAAAAGAGAAGGACGAGGACGCTTACATCACCTTCACGCGCTACGTGAATAAGAACAAATTGCCTTTATAAAAACAAAAGACGAAGAACAGGCCATGCGCCTGTTTTTGTTTACACAAAAGAAACGATACGGGCCGTATCAATATAATGCTTTACATGGGCTCTTTCATGTGATTAACTAGTTTCGTTTACTAGATAACCTCGTGACGATAACAAACAACATCCGGAGCCGAATATGAAAATAGCCTTATCAACCGAATCATCCAGCGATCTTCCAAAGAATCTTAGGGACGAATATGACGTCCATGTCATCCCATTCACCGTCGTCAAAGGTGAAACGATGGTCAAAGATGGAGAAGAGCCTTTAGAGAACCTTTACGCCTTCGTCCAGGAGAAGAAGATCCTTCCACGCACAACCGCCGTGAACGTTGAGGAATTCAAAGAGCATTTCTCAAACCTCTTAAAAGAGTATGACGCCATCATCCATGTCAGCATGAGCCACGCTTGCTCTAGCGCTTACGAGAACGCCGTTGCCGCTGCAAAAGAATTTGAGGGCAAGGTCTTCGTCGTCGATTCCCTCGTCTTTCACACAGGACAGGCTCTCTTGGTCTTATATGCCGCTTCCTTAATCAATGAAGGCCTTTCTCCAGAAGAGATTGTCGAATCCTTAAAGGAAAGAGCGAACCACATATCAACTACCGCCACCCTTGAAACGGTCAATTACCTCTACAAAGGTGGAAGATGCAACGCCCTTGCCATGATTGGCGCCAATATCCTTGGCCTCCGTCCGATGGTGGAGCTCCGCGAAGGCTCAATCAAGCTTGCGAAGAAATTCATCGGTCCTCGTAGACTTTGGACCAATGCCTATATCAATTTCGTCCTAAATAGAATCGAAAAGAATGGGGCGGACAAAACCGTTGCCTTCGTCTCCTCAACGACTGATATGCCTGAGGCGACTGAAATCGCAGTCAATAAACTCAAAGCCGCAGGATTCGAAAACGTCTTCGTTGCGAAAGCAGGGGCGACCATCGGTACGCACACAGGCCCAGGAACCTTCTCCATCGAGTATTTCGCCGACGGCCCTCATTCCTGGTCAATCTTATAAAAAAGCCGACTCACTAGGGCCGGTTTTCTTTTTATTCAGCGTCGACGACGTCTTTCTCTTCTTTCTTTTCCTCACCGCTAAGATCATCGAAACTAAGAGGCACTCTCTCTTTAGTTGCAGCGTAGACGATATCAACAACCCAGATGATGAAGGAAACGCCAGGGATGCAGTTGATGATGAAGAAGATGAGGCGTCCCGTGTTGCTAGCTTTGTCCTCAATAAGAATGAACAAACGGTAGAGCCAGCAGAACCAGAAGAAGACACTGAAGATGATTTTGACGACTTTGTCGAGTGAGTCGTACCACTTGATATAGGAATCCATAAAACACCTCTATTTGAACCTGACTATTATAGCAAAGAAAAAGGCTCCCACTAGGGGAGCCCTAAGTTTTAAAAGGGAATTAGGCAGCTTTGCCAACGGAACCGAAGAGTTCCATCTTCTCTTTGACTTTGGCTTTGATGGCCTCAACGCCTGGCTTGAGGATCTTACGTGGATCGAAGCCTTTCTCTTTGTTAGCGGCAGTTGGGTCGGCTTTGCCTTCAGCGCAGTACTTGATGGTAGCGGCGGCGAAGACTAACTGGCACTCAGTGTTGACGTTGATCTTGGACATGCCTTTGGCGATAGCAGCTTTGACTTGCTCATCTGGGATGCCGGTTCCGCCATGGAGAACGAGTGGGATGCCACTGGTGGCAGCCTGAATCTTCTCTAAAGCATCGATATGGAGACCTTTCCAGTTTTCTGGATAGATGCCGTGGATGTTGCCGATGCCAGCAGCGAGGAAGTCAACGCCAAGGGCGACGATCTTCTTGCACTCTTCTGGGTCAGCGACTTCACCATCAGCGGTGACGCCATCTTCGGTTCCGCCGATAGCACCGACTTCGGCTTCAATGGAGAGGCCTTTGTCGTGGGCAAGGGCGACGAGCTCAGCGGTCTTGGCAAGGTTCTCTTCGATTGGGAGGGAGCTGCCATCGAACATGACGCTGGAGAAACCAGCGGCGATGCATTCCTTGACGGCATCATAGGTGCCGTGGTCAAGGTGAAGGGCGACTGGAACGGTGATGCCCAAGGATTCATCCATGGCACGAACCATAGCGGCGACGACTTTGAATCCGCCCATGTACTTGGCAGCGCCAGCGCTGACGCCAAGGATGACAGGGGATTTGAGTTCTTCGGCGGTCTGAAGGACGGCTTTGGTCCATTCTAAGTTGTTGATGTTGAAATGTCCGACGGCGTAGTGGCCTTCGTGGGCAAGCTTCAACATTCTTGTTGCATTAACGATCATTTATTTGAACCTCCTAAGTTCAATCAGTATGTAAATTATCATTCATATTCGCCTTTCTTTCAATCATTCTGATAAGAATGACTGAGGAAAAGAAAAGGACCGCGTTATGCGGCCCTATTTTTGTTGATGGGGTGATTAGGCCATGGCGACGTCAGTGAGTAAGGTGACGGCAGCGATGGCTGGCATGATGAAGTTGTTGCTTCCATCGGAAACGGAAGTGGCGAACTCAAGGGTGTTCTCACCTTTGATGAGGTTGGTGTTCTTGAGAACGAGCTGTTGTAAGGAGCCATCTTTTGGAAGGTCGAAATCAACAGTGGTGACGGATAAGCCATTGACCTTGATGGTGATGAAGTCGATGAGGTTGTCGATCGGGACATTGGTGACTTCGCCTAAGGC
>JAFXLR010000103.1 GCA_017531065.1 Bacilli bacterium | reverse complement strand
TCGCAGAAGGTCTCTATCAGGTCCAGGTCGTCTCCTGGTATGACAACGAGAACTCCTACACCTCTCAGATGGTCCGTACCATCAAGTACTTCGCCGAACTCAACTAGTTCATCAAGTCTTGAACCTAAGCCACACCGAAAAGTGTGGCTTTTTTCGTGCAAAAAATGAGCCTATCTCCCTTCTTTCATAGGCTCATTTCCATATTTATGGAAAATTTTACTGGAAGTGCTATCATTTAACCGCAAGGAGCAAAAGGAAATTATTTTATGCTTACTGTTAAAGACTTAAAGGACCTCAAAGGCAAACGCGTTTATGTCCGCGTTGACTTCAACGTCCCACAAACCAACGGTGTCATCCGTGATACCAACCGCATCAAAGCCGCTCTCCCAACCATCCAAGAGCTGCTCTCCAAAGGTGCTCGCGTCATTCTTATGTCCCACCTTGGAAAGATCAAATGGAAAGAACCAGATCCAGAGAAGATCGAAGCCATGAAGAAGGCCAACGACATGGCCCCAGTCGCCAAAGCTCTCGCTGAGCTTCTCCCAGGCGTCAAAGTGAGCTTCTGCCCAGCTACCCGTGGCGAAGAGCTCACCAAAGCCGTTGCCGCCCTCAATGATGGCGAAATCCTTCTCGGTCAGAACACCCGTTACGAAAAGGGTGAAGAGAAGAACGATCCAGAGCTTGCTCAAATCTGGGCCAGCTTAGCTGACGTCTTCGTCATGGATGCCTTTGGCAGCGCCCACCGTGCCCATGCCTCAACCGTCGGCGTCCCATCCATCCTCAAAGCCGAAGGAAAACCAGTCGCCCTTGGTTACCTCATGATCAAGGAAGTCGAGAACCTCACCCGTTGCGTCGAGGTCAAGCCTGAAGATAGACCATACGTCGCCGTTCTTGGCGGACTTAAGGTCAGCGACAAGATCAAAGTCATCGATACCCTTCTCAATAAATGTGATTACATCATCATCGGTGGTGCTATGGCCTACACCTTCCGCAAAGCCCAAGGTGAAGAAATCGGCAAGTCCTTCCTTGATGCTGATTCCCTTGATTACGCCAAGGCTTGCTTAGAGAAAGCCAAAGGCAAGATCATCCTCCCAGTCGACGCCGTCGCTACCGACAGCTTCGAAGAGAAGGAAGGCCGCAAAGTCGAAATCGTCAAAGAGATCCCAGCCGATATGGAAGGCTGCGATATCGGTCCAGAGAGCTGCAAGCTCTTCGCTGACGTCATCAGCAAGGCCAAGATGGTCTTCTGGAATGGCCCAATGGGTGTCTTCGAACAGAAAGACTTCCAGGCTGGCACCATTGCTGTCTGCGAAGCCATCAAAGACCTTGAAGGCAAAGCCTTCTCCGTCATCGGTGGTGGCGATAGCGCTTCCGCAGCCAAACAGCTTGGCTACAAGCAGAACTTCTCCCACGTCTCCACTGGCGGCGGTGCTTCCCTCGAGATGATCGAGAACGATGGCCACCTCCCAGGCGTTGACGTCCTCAAATAAGAACCATGCGTAAGAAATTACTTCTCGGCAACTGGAAGATGAACAAGACCCCATCCGAAGCTAAGGCTTTCGCTTTGGCTGCGAATGAGATGGTCGACTACGCCGTTGCCCACAACATCGAAGTCGGTGTTGCCCCAACCTTCGTGAGCCTTGCTGCCGTGAAGGAAAACATCAATCCGAAGTGCATCGTTGCCGCTCAGAACGTCAACGAGCATGACCATGGTGCTTTCACTGGCGAAGTCTCAATCGCCATGCTCAAAGAAGTCGGAATCGACTGGGTTATCCTCGGCCACTCCGAAAGACGTGAGTACAATGGTGAGACCTCTCCTGTCTGCAATCTCAAGATCAAAGCCCTTCTTGCCGCTAATATGACTCCTGTCTATTGCTGTGGTGAATCCCTTGACACCTTCGAGAAAGGTGAGACCAAGGAATGGGTTTCCAAACAAATCCGTGAGGGTTTTGCTGGGATTATTGCCGAAGATGCGAAGAAAGTCGTCATTGCCTATGAGCCAATCTGGGCAATCGGAACCGGCAAGAGCGCATCCAAAGAGATCGCTGAGGATACCATCAGCTTCATTAGAGGCGTCCTCCGTGAGCTTTATGGCGAGACCGCTGAAGAGATCAGAATCCTCTATGGCGGAAGCGTCAAGCCGGCCAATGTCGCCGAATACATGAGCCAGCCAGATATCGATGGCGCGCTCGTCGGTGGCGCATCCTTAGAGCCAGACTCCTTCAAGGGTCTTATCGAAGGCATGCTTAACTAAAACCAAATAGGTTTATTAGAGGTCACAAACGTGGCCTCTTTTTTTGAGCATCGTTTGTCCTTTGCTCCATCAATGCCTTATACTAAAGACAACAAAGAAAAATAAAGGAGACCATTATGGTTAAATTTCTTATTTGCAGACATTGCGGCAACATCGTTGCCATGGTTAAAAACGGCGGTGGCGAAATCATGTGCTGCGGCGAGCCAATGAGTGAACTCATTGCCAAGAGTCCAGCCACTGAAGGAACCGAGAAACATCTCCCAGTCGTCGAAGTCAAAGGCCAAGAGGTTATCGTCAAAGTCGGATCCGTTCCTCACCCAATGGCCGAAGACCATTACATCGAGTGGGTCTATCTCTACACCGATAGGGGAGGACAAAGACGCCGCTTTAACCCAGGAGAGGCCCCAGAGGCAACCTTCCATATCGAGAAGGGTGAAAAGGTCCTCGAGGTTTATGCCTATTGCAATAAACACGGACTCTGGAAGACCGTCTTATAAGCTTTAATAAATAGACCAAGCAGATGAAGGGAAACCTTTGTCTGCTTTTTCTTTTTGCGAAATGAAGAAAATATTGTTATTTTTGATCGCCTTTACTCGTCAAAAGGGGAACTCTGATGATTTTAGAAAGTTTCGCAATCAAACTAGATTGCGAAAAACTATATACGTTAGTAGTTATTAAGTAATTAAAAAATCTAGCTATATAAGATCGTTAGAAAAATATTTTTTCTTTTTTTGTTAACGTATTTTTGAGTCTTGCCATGTCTCATAAACTCTATGTAATTAATAGGAGATATAAGGATACGTGCGCGCGTACATGCGGCAAATTGTAAAAGTGCCGATAATATGTGGAAAAAAAGATTTTTCAAAAAAGTGATGTTTTTCGCTTGACGGGGCTATAAAAACGCGTAAAATAACCCTCGCTGCACCTCTTAAGGATGACTTAAAAAAGGGCAGTGGTTGGTATAGAAAAACCCCTGGTTCTGAACAGCTCGAAGAACTTCAAAAAAATCTTCAAAAAGTT
>JAFXLR010000102.1 GCA_017531065.1 Bacilli bacterium | reverse complement strand
GACTACATGGGCATGCTTGGCACCATCATGAATGGCTTAGCCATCCAGAGCGCCTGTGAAGAAAGAGGTCTCGACACCAGAGTCGCTAGCGCCATCAACGTCCCACAGGTCTGTGAGCCATACATCCGTAGAAAAGCCATACATCATCTCAATAAGAACTGCGTCGTCATCTTCGCTGGCGGAACCGGAAACCCATTCTTCACCACCGATAGCAACGCCGCTCTCAAAGCTCTTGATTGCGATGCCGATGCCATCCTTATGGGCAAGAACAACGTGGAAGGCGTCTATGACTCTGACCCACGTACCAACCCAAATGCCAAGCTTCTTAAGAAGCTCACCTTCCAGGAGACCATCGAGAAACAACTTCAGGTCATGGACCTCACAGCGGTGGCCCAGTTAGAGAAAACCAAAATCAAAATCCATGTATTCAATATGGAAGACCCAGAGAACATCATGAAGGTTCTTATGGGAGAAGACGTTGGAAGCGTCATATCGGAGGAATAACTTATGGATCCAATCATCAATGAAATGCAAGAACAGATGGAGAAATCCGTCAGAAGCCTTAACGACAACTTCGGCAAATTAAGAAGCGCTCAGGCAAACCCATCCATCTTGAATGGCATCAAAGCAGACTATTATGGTGACAAAATCGCCATCACTGACATCTGCTCGATCAACAAACCAGAGCCACGCCAGCTTGTCGTCAAACCTTATTCCCATGAGGATCTTAAGGCTGTCGCAGCTGCAATCACTGCCGCCAACATCGGCATCAACCCACAGGTTGAAGCGGACCTCGTCCGTCTTATCTTCCCAGCCATGACTGAGGAGAACCGTAAGGCCACAGTTAAACAAGCCAAAGGTTTCGCTGAGGATGCCAAGGTTGCCGTCAGAAACATCAGACGCGATTATCTCGCCATGATCAAAGAAGATGATTCCATGTCCGACGATTACCGCGACAGAGTGGAGAAAGATCTCGAGAAAGTCGTAGGCGATATCATGAAAGCCATCGATGACGCCTATGCCTCCAAAGAAAAAGAGATCATGACCATCTAACCTCTAAAACAAATAAAATCCCCTGAATTTGCAGGGGATTTTTTGTTATGATGACTCTCTATTCAATATAGATATAAGGGCTGGTTTTTGTTTCTTTTAGGAGCTGGATATAGCACTCGCTGATTCCTTCATCCCAACCTTCTTCTTTGGTGACTTTTTCCCAATCGGTCTTGTTGCCGTTGAAGTTGATGTAATTCATGTTGCAACCTTTGAAGACGGCTTTTCCGATTTTGGATAAGGAACCGGACAAGTTGATTTGCGTCAAAGAAGAACAATCCTCGAAAGCGGAATCACCAAGGGAGTTAAGGTTATCCGCCAAGGTGACGGTGGTGAGAAGTGGGTTACCAGAGAAAGCATGGTCTCCAATGTCTTGCTTGCCTTGTGGGGCGCTTCTGAATTCGACCTTGGTGAGGGCAGGCATGTTGGAGAAAGAATATGAGCCGATCTCTTTATAAAGAGATGGAGCGTAAATAGCTGAGATATTGTCTACGGTTTTGATGACGCAAGCATCCTCACCTCCGACGGAATAAACGGAATAGGTCTTTTCATCAAGTTTCGTAGTTGAAGGAAGGACGAATGTGGTGGCGTTCTTATATCCACCCACACTCTTGAGGTGCATGTATTCGCGTTCAGCGCTATCGGTCCTCTTTTCGAAAACCATATCTTTGTCGCTGCTGGTTATAAATTTGTCCTCGGAATTGTAGAAACCAGGCAAGTCATAATTCCAATCAATCACGTAGATGGTCGGACGCTGCGATCTTTGGTAATCGTTGACTGCGCCGACGATCAAAACAGTTGCTAAAGAGGCAACAAGGAAAACTCCGATTGACCCAATGATCCATGTCATCTTCTTCTGATTAGGAGGTGTTCTTTTGGATTCCGTTGGGGTTTTGTCGGCGATTTCTTGCGTTTCTTCAACGTTTTCCGATTCGACTTTGGCTTCGTTTTCTTCCATAAGTGAGACTATTTTATCGTTATTCCCTCTCTAATGCACTTCTTTCAAATATGGAACGGGGAAAGGAAAATTTTTCCTTTGAAGCCCTTATATATTTTCTAGAGCCTCAAAACGTTCTATAATTTCACTCAATGAGTGAAGAATTTGTTTTGAAAAAGAAGCTGAACCACGTAGCTTTCATCATGGATGGCAATGGACGTTGGGCAAACCTCCGTGGGCTCCCTCGTCATCTTGGTCACAAAGAAGCCTGCCGTCGTTTGATTGAGATCTACGATCTTTGCCGTGAATTCAAAATCAAGTACGCCAGCTTCTACGCTTTTTCGACTGAGAACTGGAACCGCCCGCAGGATGAGATCGATCATCTTATGGACTACCTCGAGGAATTCTTCCATCGCGAGATCGATTACATCATGAAGACCGGTGGCAGGGTCGTCGTCTCCGGCGACTTAAGCCGTATCAGAGAGCAGACCAGAAAGGTTTGCTATGAGGCCATCGAGATGACCAAGAACAATGATGCCTGTGTCTTCAATGTCTGCCTCAATTACGGTGGACGCGATGAAATCGTCAGAGCCACCAAAAAGTTTGCTGAAGCTTATAAGAACGGCGAGGCCAAACTCGAAGACCTTGATGAGGCCTCTTTCAAAAACTACCTCTGGCAACCAGATATGCCTGATGTCGATTTGATGATCAGGACCAGTGGTGAGCAAAGACTTTCAAATTACATGCTATATCAGAATGCCTATGCGGAATTTGTCTTCACTGATGTGAAGTGGCCTGATTTCCGCCGCAAAGCATTCATCGACTGCTTGAAGGAATACCAAAACAGAAACCGCCGTTATGGGGGACTAAAGAATGAATAAGAAGATCGGAAACATCGAAATCAACACACCACCAGAGGGCTACAAGACCTCTCTTAAGAGCAGACTCATCGTTGCCGGTGTTCTTTTGATTACCGCTGTTCCAACCTTCGTCCTTGGCGGTTGGTTCTACTTCTTCGCCATCATGGCCTTCCTTTTGGTTGCAATTGCTGAGGTCATCAGAGCGCCTCGTAAGAAATACAATTGGTTCGTCTACGTTGCCACATATTCCATCATCCTCTCCTTCGTTTACTGGATGTTCTTCAAAGGCAATATGGACAGCTATCTTGACTATCTTGCCGATCCAAGCCAATTCCCTGATGGTTTTTCCATCTCGCTCGATCAGCATTACATGAACTTTGAAGTCTCTGTTATCGGTATTGCCGCTTCTCTTCTCGTTTACTGTGTCGTCGGTATTTTGGATAAGAACTTCGGGCTTGATGATATTGCCTATTTCTTCTTCATGTCCTTGCTTGTTGGACTTGGCTTCCAGTCCTTCTATTTCATCAGGTTCTATCCGGTTGAAGCTGCTGCCTATCCAAACCCTCTTTACGTTGGCGCAACCTGGGGCGGACAAGCCTATGGACCTGAGCTCATTAACAACAACTTCTTCAAATACTTCGGTTCGTTTGAGCTTCTCTTATTTGTCTTCATCGCTCCAATGTTCAGCGACATCGCTGCTTATTTCGGCGGTGTCTATTTTGGAAAGCACAAGCTCAACGAAAGAATCTCTCCAAAGAAGACCTGGGAAGGTTTCTATTGGGGCATCATCGTTGGCTTCCTTGCTTCTGCGGCATTCGGTTTGATCCTTGCTGCTACAGGGCACCCAATCCTTCCATTCCTCACCATCGACAAATGGTATTACATCGTTTTGATTGCGCTTGTTGAACCGATCCTTGGAACTGTCGGAGATCTCTCCTTCAGCCTCATCAAACGCTACTACGACATCAAAGACTACGGAAACATCCTCAGAGGACACGGTGGCATCCTTGACCGTGCTGACAGCGTCATCTTCTCAAGCATCGGCGCCGTCATCATCCTTGTCCTCATGAAGAACGGTTGGAACTTCTTGATTTAATTTTATGCGTAAGGTTTTGCTCCTAGGCGCCTCTGGGAACATAGGTGTCCAATCACTAGATATTTTTGAAGCCGACAGGTCATCTTTTGAGCTTGTCGGAATCAGCGTCGGGAAGCAAACAGGCAAAATCGAGCCAATCCTCAAAAGATTCCCATCGATTAAAGGCGTTTATTGTATTGATGATGGTTTTGCCAAGGATTTAAAAGAAAAACACCCTGAATTAGATGTGTTTTCTGGAGAGAACGGATTATCCGAACTCATCAAAAATAGTGATGCCGACATGGTTGAGAACGCCCTTGTCGGATTCTCTGGCTTAGTGCCTTCGGTAACCGCTCTTGAAGAGAACAAGATCCTTTGCCTTGCTAACAAAGAGAGTCTTGTCGTTGGAGGAGACATCAT
>JAFXLR010000101.1 GCA_017531065.1 Bacilli bacterium | reverse complement strand
GTGTGTCGCAATCGTGATACAATAATGTCGAGGAAAAACACATGCCAAAAACAGAGACCGTACACACCAGAGTAACGCCAGAAATAAAGAGAAAGGCCGATTCCATTTTTGAATCAATCGGTTTGACAACCAGCCAGGCCATAACACTTTTCTTAACGGCGGCAGTCAACCATAACGGAATGCCTTTTGAATTATCCGCTCCTTCAAAAGACGAAGAGGATTTTGACTTCGCTTCTGCTGTAGCTATGGTCGACGGCGTTAAGCCAAGCGAAGATACCAAACGTATATTTATGCTTTATAAACGTGGCGAAATCGATCTAGAAACTGCGAAATTTGCAATCAAAAGATTGGCCACAAAGCAATAGAATCCGCCTGAGTTATTCACCCATTCGGCGGAGAAGCGCCCCTACTTCGCCTAGTTTTTCATCAAGCTCTTTTTCGCAGCACGCGTCATGCACGCAGTGTTTAATGTGGGCCAAAAGGACGATTTCATTGGCCTTTTTGAGGACGGCGATCGCAGCCATGAGCTGGTTTGAGATGTCGATGCAGTAGGCGTCTTCATCCACCATCTTCTGGATGCCTTCGATCTGGCCTTTCGCTATAGCGAGCTGGCGTTTAACCTTTTTTGGGTCTGCTTTCATTACTTTAATGACACAAATTTGAAACGTGTCTCTCCTAAAGCCTTCTGGTACTCTTCCTCAGAAAGAGGGGCTTCCGCTTTAACGACAGCGGTTCCTTTCTTGAAGGAGACGTCGACTCTCTTTACGCCTGGAAGTTTGGAAAGGACATTGGTGACTGTGCGGGCGCAGCCTTCGCACATCATTCCTTCAATGTTGACGATTTGTTTTTTGAGCATGTTTATTCTCCTTTATTAATAACCTTTCTTTTAAATAGACGTAGCCTCAAAGCGTTGAGGACGACGGTGACCGATGAAATCGACATGGCGATTGAGCCATACATCGGCTGCATGACGACATATGGATATAGAACTCCTGCCGCAAGAGGGATGAGGAGGATGTTATAGAAGAACGCCCACCCAAGATTCTCTTTGATGTTGAGAACGACTTTGTGGCTAAGCTCAATCGCGGATACGACATCAAGAGGATCGCTTCTTACGAGGATGATGTCAGCGGAATCGATCGCGATGTCCGAACCCGCTCCGATAGCGATTCCGATATCGGCTCTCGTAAGGGCTGGAGCGTCGTTCACGCCATCGCCGACGAAGGCAACTTTATGACCTTCTTTTTGAAGACGAGAAACGATCTCTTCCTTGTCTCCAGGAAGGACTTCGGCATACACTTCATCAACCCCTAATGCTTTGGCGATCGCCATAGCTGTAACCTTGTTGTCTCCGGTGACGATTGCGACCTTTTTACCAAGGTTTTGCAGGGATTTTATTGCGGATTTGCTGTTATTTTTGATTTCGTCGCCTATTGCGATAAGTCCAATCAACGAGTCTTTTTCTGCGACATATAGAGGCGTCCATCCTTGCGTAGAGAAGGCTCTAAAATCCTCTTCTGCTTTCGTGATATTGACCCCATTGTTTTTCATGAGGGAAGCGTTGCCAATTGAGATGTCGGCGCCTTTAACTCCAAGGCCAGGAACATATTCGAATCCTTTGCTCTCGGAGAACTTGATGTTCTGCTTTTTCGCTTCGGCTACGACCGCTTTTGAAAGAGGGTGTTCGGAGTGGATTTCCACTGCCGCGGCTTTCTTCAAAAGGGAAGCTTCATCTCCTTCATAGATCTTGATGGAACGAACGCTCATTTCACCTTTCGTCAGGGTCCCTGTTTTGTCAAAGAGGACGGTGTCGACTTTCTCGAGGCCTTCAAAGGCTTCGGCGGATTTGATGAGAATGCCATTCTCCGCGCCTTTTCCTGTTCCAACCATAATGGCAACAGGAGTGGCTAAACCTAAAGCACACGGACATGAGATGACAAGAACAGTAATCGCAAACCTTAAGGACAAAGATAGAGGCGTTCTTGTTGCGGCAAGAGGAACGATATTCAAATTCGTGAGGATCATCCAAACGACGAAGGTGACAATCGATAAGCCGATGACCGTTGGGACGAAAATCAAAGATATCTTGTCCGCCAGCCTTGCCATTGGGGCTTTCGATTCGCTGGCTTTCTCAACAAGACCAATGATTTGGGAGATCGTTGTGTCTTTTCCGACTGAGGTGACTTTGAAGGTGAAGGAACCGTTCTTGTTGATGGTCGCTCCAATGACCTTATCGCCTTTGCTTTTGTGGATTGGGAGAGATTCTCCGGTGATGGTTGATTCATCGATATCGCCATACCCATCAAGGATGACTCCATCGGTCGGGATTGATTGGCCTGGTTTGACCACCACAATATCGTCAATCAAAAGACTTTCGGTTTGCACTTCCACTTCTTCACCGTTCCTAATCACATAAGCCGTATCAGGAGTAAGAGCCATGAGGCTCGTAATTGATTCGGTGGTTTTGTTTGTGGCTCTTTTTTCGAAGTATTTGCCAATCGAAACGAAGACGAGAATCATCGCCGCCGCTTCGAAATAGAGGTTCATGTAATGGAGATGAACCTGACTGACATCTTTGTCGGCCCAAGCGACGATGAGCATCGCATATGAGTAAAGGCTATAAAGAGCGGATATCGTGCTTCCTAAGGCGATGAGGCTATTCATGTTCGGATGAAGTTTGAAAAGACTCTTGAAGCCAGAGGTGAAGTAATTGAAGTTGATGATAATTATCGGAATCAGGACAAGGATCTGAAGCGTTACTTCTAAGAAAGCGATTAGGGAGAAGTTAGGATCGTCCATGCTTGGCCAATGCCCGTATTCATGAAGCGTCATGCCTCCCATGGAGACGACCATAAGAAGAGCAAGAAGACAAAGAGAGACGATTAGGCGCGTGAGACGCGCACGTAGTTCCCTTCTCTTTTTCTCTTGGATTTTCTTGAGGGATTCATTAACGAAAGGAGAGGCGCCGTAACCGACGTTTTCGACCGCGCTGATGATGGTCTCATCATTGACTTTGCTCTCGTCAAAATCGACGACCATGTTATTGGCGAGCAAAGAGACGTTGACGCTAGTGACGCCATCGATTTTCTTAACTGCATGATCGACGTTAGCCTGGCAAGAGGCACACATCATTCCAGTGACGTTAAACTTCTTCTTCATAGATACCCCCAGGGGGTATTGTAGAACAACCGTTCACGCCATTCCAGCAAAGCGATAAAGAATAAAATATTTTCTTGTTCGTTGTGAGTGAACTTTTTTTAAAGCTATAATGTTTTCGAAAGGTGGATTGTTTACAAATGAAAACATTCCTTAAATACTCCGGCTTCTTAGCTGCTGCCATCGCTGTGGTCGGTTTCATTTTGATGATGGCGACCCCTGCATTCGCTTACTTCCCAAAGAATGGCGATCCTCAGTACCTCACTGGCACCCAAGCCATCTTCGGCGAGGAAGTCAAAGGTAGCATCTCGATCATCACCATCAATGCTGGACACATCAACGCTGTCTGGTCCGCGACCCTTGCTTGGATCCTTGCTATGGTCGGCGTTATCGCCCTTCTCCTTGGTGTCATCCTCCCACTTCTTAAGCTCAACAAGTTCGCTGGACTTATCAACATCATCGCCCTTTGCTCCTTAGTCATCGCTGGCATCTTCGTCTTTATCTCCCAGCCATGCACCTTCACGCTCAATGGCGCTTCCGAACCTTCCAACGCCTTTAGTGACTACGGTCTCAACGCAACCTGGATCATCGTTGCCATCCTCTACATCGCTGCTGGCGTTCTTGCCGCTCTTCCAGCCGCTGTCGATTTCCTCGGTGGCAAAAAGAAGAAGTAATAACTTCCCTGCTTAAAAAAATAGGAGCTGGTCTGAAAGGTACCCCAAATCCTAGACATTAGGAAAGGGGTACTTTTTCTATGAAATATTCATGGGAATTCAAACTTGAATG